>NZ_JAGHZH010000170.1:0-16808 GCF_017746885.1 Roseofilum sp. SBFL
TTAAATGGGGCATTTTTTCAATTACCACTCTCACCCACTTGCCATAGGTTTGAGGCACTTCCTTTCTCATTGCCTCCACCTCTTCATTACTCCTGTACCTCTTCATTCTCTCTCAATTCTTAAAATCATTCACTTGTAAGCCTCCCCATCCTCCCCATCCCCCCTCTTTGCGGGATTTCCAAGTCACTCTACAATCTAAGAGATTAGGAGATGGAGAACCAGGATATGACGCAAGAAGCTGCCAAGACTCGGATTGAAACGGATAGTATGGGGGAAATTGAGGTACAGAACGATCGCTATTGGGGAGCGCAAACCCAGCGATCGCTCAAATATTTCTCGATTGGTCATAATTTTATCCCTCAAGAAGTGATTGTGGCGTTTGCTATCTTGAAAAAAGCCGCCGCAATCACCAATCAGGAACTCAATAAACTCCCGGAAGAAAAAGAAAAATTAATTACCAAAGCAGCCGATGAAATTATTGCCGGTAAGCTTAACGATCATTTTCCCCTGCGCGTGTGGATGACAGGAAGTGGGACGCAGTGCAATATGAACGTCAATGAGGTGATTGCAAATCGGGCGATCGCCTTTGCAGGAGGAAAATTGGGCAGCAAAACCCCCATCCATCCCAACGATCATGTCAATATGTCCCAGTCATCTAATGATACCTTTCCCACCGCGATGCACATTGCCGCAGTTTTGGCGCTCCATCAACACCTGATTCCCAAGGTGACAAAAATGCGGGATGCCCTGCAAAAGAAATCAGAAGCGTTTGCCGATATTGTCAAAATTGGCCGCACCCATCTCCAAGATGCCGTTCCCCTTACCCTCGGTCAAGAGTTTTCGGGTTATGGTGTCCAATTGACCGCAGACTTGAAGCGCATCGAACAAACCCTACCCGACCTGTATGAATTGGCACTCGGAGGAACCGCCGTTGGCACGGGGTTAAACGCACCAAAAGGCTTTGCTCAAATGGTGGCCCGAAAAATTCACCATTTAACCGGATATCCCTTTATTTCTGCACCGAATAAATTCGCCGCAATTGCCGCCCATGATGCCATTATTATGACCAGTGGGGCGTTAAAAACATTGGCCTGTTCCCTGATGAAAATTGCCAATGATATTCGCTTTTTAGGCAGCGGTCCGCGCTGTGGTTTAGGAGAGTTAATCCTACCAGAAAATGAGCCGGGATCTTCGATCATGCCGGGGAAGGTGAATCCCACGCAGTGCGAAGCGATGACTATGGTTGCAGCTCAGGTCATTGGTTATGATACCGCCATTAGTATTGCCGGTTCTCAAGGGCATTTTGAACTGAATGTTTTCAAGCCCATGATGATCTTTAATTTGTTGGAATCAATGACATTATTGGGCGATACTTGCAATAATTTTACCAATTTTCTGCTGGATGGACTGCAAGCGAACCAGAAACAAATCAATACTTATTTAAACGAGTCATTAATGTTGGTAACAGCACTGAGTCCGGCGATCGGCTATGATAATGCAGCGAAGGTTGCCCATTATGCCCTAGACAAAGACTTAACCTTAAAGCAAGCCTGTTTAGAACTAGGCTATATTTCTGCTGAAGAATTCGATCGCATTGTCGTTCCCGAAAAAATGGTTTATCCCCAGTAGATTCTAATTAACATTGGTGTTGGTTAAGCGATCATTGTAGCGAATTTGTGGGGCCGCTTTGTAAAAACCGTGTGCGGTGTCAATAGCGGGTGCATAACAGTAAATCCCAGTTTCCTTGACAAAGGCGATCGTTTGTTTTTTGAAACTTTATGAGGTGGAACTAAATCGGTGTTCAAATTCAGCTAAGATGTGTTGCTGTTTGTCCGAGGAGAGTACAGAGAATAATATAGTTTTGAATCGTCCCCAAAAGGATTGATGGGGTAAAAGAAAGTCAGCAAAAGTTTGGGCAACCTGTGCAGGATTATTCCTAAAAACGCCACATCCCCAAGCCCCTAAGACTAAAGCATCGCAACCATGATGTGCCGCTAGAGTCAAGACTTTACTGGTGCGATCGCGCAATACTTCGGGAATGTGTTGGAGCTGTTTGGGATTATTGCGGGTTATTGCCCCAGCATTAGGAGCCGGACTGGTAATAAAATTGACTAGATAGGGAGCCTCTAGCAAGGTGCCATCATCTTGGCGAAAAACAGGACAATGGGCTGAATAAATCATCCGATTGGAGTACAAGAGATCGCGATGGGCGCGATGATAGTCGTAGTATTGGCGGCATCGAGTTAAACTCTGGTACAGTGCCGAACTGCGAGCTAAACTTTCTTCCTGAGCGTGAGCGCCATTGAGGAATCCACCTCCGGGATTTTTAGAGGAGGCAAAATTAAGCACTCCAATTTTTTCAAAGTCTTGCGATCGCGCGAGACGCTCTGCACCCACTAACGCCGTTTCATTCCTGACGATAAACTCCGTATACTCAAACTGGGGAGCCACAGACAGAACCTGATTTTCAAGGGTAATTAGGGCTTCGGGTTCATAGTATCTTGTGCCTGCTAAACAGGTTTTAATTTCTCGCTGGATATTGACCAGTTGCCCTTGCTCGCTATGATAAGAGCCAGTATTCAGAATATTCAGTGTATCTTGGGCGATCGCCCTACGTTTCATCTTCATCTCGATACCTCGAAACCCAAGAATGATTTAAAAGCGCAAACTTACCTCGACAAAGATATTGGCATTGCAGGTAACTACCCTATCAAAAGAGATTGCGCTACCGGAAGGACATCAAGTAGCGCAAATTGCAAAAAAGCAATGGATATTTCCGTATTATAACCCAAAAATGATTACTCTAAGTCGCGACGACCGGGGTTACGAGAGGGGTCACTCGATAGGAACCCAAATACAAATAAAGCTGCAAAGAAAAGCACAACGATATTAACAACGATTTTGAGCGTGAGCATTTATGTTTCTCCGAACAGATAGGCTTTGGATCATCATATCGAAATTTGGCTGAAAAACCTAGTAGAGGATGGGGGACAGGGAGATATAGGGAGGCAGGCGTTCCCTGAGCGGAGTCGAAGGAAGCGGAGATTACTCATGACTCATTCAAACTTCTTCATTGAGCCAACGTAAGACTTTAATCACCTGTTCTTCTGCTTTAAGAAAGAGGCGATCGAGCCAGAGCAAGAATTTTTCCGTAGGCGATAGGATATATTCATGGCCAGTGGCTTGAGTTTCAATATAATCTGGTGCAGATTCTGGAGTGCTGGACGCTTGCGGTTGACTGATGGATGAGGGTTCGGTGCGATCGCCAATTGTACCAAATAACTCTTCTGAGCTTAACCACGGATCGTCAGTTTTGATAAATGCGGTTTGGGCGATAGGTTGGGGGGAGGGAGTTTTGGGTTTAGAGCGTTGTTCGGATGAGCGATTAGAGTTAAAGCCTGTAGGAGGATGCAGATCTAAAAAAGTCAGCCAAGGGGCGTTAGCGCTCAAGGTGTTCAGTTGGGCAATGGGCTGGGGTTGGTGGGTTTGAGATTCACCAAAGCTGTCAATCGCTAGAGCAACTTCACTTTGTTCCATCCAAGCCATCAGTTGCCAGAAGCGCCGTATGGGGGGAAATAGGTGGGGGCGTTGAGCAAGGATAGACAAGGGAATATGAGGTAGGGAAGTTGCAGAAGGGGGGAGGAGTTTTTGGACGATCGCCTGTTGAATGGTTTGCTGCTGTTGGGGCGTTAAAATATCAAGGGTTTGATTGGTTTGGGAGACGAGGACTAATTTGCCAGAGTTGAGTTGACTGGCAATACCTTGCAGCAGTTGTTTAGAAACAGGATAGGGACTTGAGGGAGTCGGTTGAACCAGAGAAGGAAGTTTAACCGGCGGGTTGAGTTGGGTGACTTCCTGTAAAATTTCCAAAATGGAGGTATCGGGTTCTGTTTCTTGAGGTTCTGGGGAGTTCAGCCAAGGGGTGACGTTCTGCTGAAATTGATGATTAATGGTGCGCCCGCTTTGGAAGAGCCAATAAATGGGATAAACCATGACTTGGAGCGTCCATTCTGCGGCTACTTTTAGGTGGCGGAGGGCGCGGGTTCCCCGGTCAATCCATTGCTGAGAATGGTATTGAAACCTATTTAAAATCCGACTTTGATAGCGATCGCCAAGAGTCATGTTTTCCCCTCTTAACCCATATGATTGTTTTATTCTATAGCATTTGCGATCGGGGGACGGGGTGGGGAAGATGGGGCAATTATCACTTACCAATTACTAATTTATGACTTTCTTTCAACAAACGCTGGATCGGTTGCGATCGCTCACTTGCTTAGATCTACAATCTCAATGGTTATGCTGCCCTGACGATCTTCGGGTTAATCAGGGGGTTGATCCTGAGATTTGGTTGTCCTGGAGTCCCGTTGAGATCAACGCTAAAGGTCATGTGGCTTGGGAAAAAGGTCAAGTCCTCTGGTTCGGACAACACTTTACTGTTCCTGCACAGTTGCAAGGATATCCCCTAGAAGGATTATGCCTCAGATGGAGCCTGATGTGGTGGGCAGAGGTGGCGCAGGTATTTGTTAATGGGGAATGTGTCCAGGAAGGGGATCTGTTTGATTGTGCCACTCGGATTTTATTGAGTCCAGAAGTTGTCCCTGGAATGGAGTTTAATTTGGCTGTACGCTTGGTAAGTCCGGGGCACGATCCGGGGGCTATGGTCCGAAGTTTAGCTCTGTTTGAGGGGCAAACAACGGTCGATCCGGGGTTTATTGCCGATGAGCTAGAAACTTTGTTTTTGTCTGGAGCGGATGATCCGGAGTTTTTAGAGGGGCTGATGGGGGCAATTTCCGGGTTAGACTGGTCTAAGATTGGCGATCGCCCTGAGTTTAATCGTCAGTTAGAGGCATTGGGCGATCGTCTATTCTCCCTTAATCTTCCCCCTAGTCCCCAGATTTTCCTCCTTAGCCATGCTCATCTCGACTTAGCTTGGTTATGGCCAGTTTCGGAAACCTGGGAAGCAGCACAGCGAACATTTACATCCGTGTTGCAATTGCAGACAGAATTTCCTGAGCTTACCTTTGGTCATTCTACTCCCGCCTTGTATGCTTGGCTCGAACATCATCAGCCCCATTTATTTAATGCTATCAAAAATCGAGTTCGCGAAGGCAGATGGGAAATCATTGCTGGCTTGTGGGTTGAACCCGAATTTAATTTAGTTAGTGGCGAATCAATTATTCGTCAAGTCTTGTATGGACAACGCTATATTCGCGAACATTTTGGAGTCTTAAACCGGGTCGCTTGGTTGCCCGATAGTTTTGGATTTTGTTGGCAATTACCACAAATTTTAAAGTTAGGAAAGATTGATTATTTTGTGACTCAAAAGCTCCGTTGGAATGATACCAATGAGTTTCCCCATGAAGTATTTTTCTGGCAAGGTTTGGATGGTACTCAGATATTAAGTCTGATGTCTGCACCCATTGGTGAAGGGATTGATCTGGTCAAGTTAACCCGTTATGCCATGGAGAGCAAAGAGAGGACAGGGAAAGCGCAAGTCCTTGGTTTACCAGGGGTTGGCGATCATGGAGGGGGGCCGAGTCGGGATATGCTGGAGTTGGGGAGGCGATCGCAAGCATCTCGCATTTTTCCCCGCCTTCAGTTCACCAAAGCTCACACTTATTTAGACCATTTAGCCCAAGAAAAAGACTATCCCATTTGGGCCGATGAATTATACTTAGAATTTCATCGGGGCTGTTATACCAGTCATGCCGATCAGAAATTTTATAATCGCCGTTGCGAGCGGTTGTTATACCAAGCAGAACTCTGGTCAAGTTGTGCGAGTTTATTAATGGGATATGACTATCCTCAAGCCAGGTTAGAGCAGGCTTGGAAATCGGTATTATTTAATCAATTTCATGATATTTTACCAGGGTCTTCGATTCCGGAAGTCTTTCAAGAAGCCAATCAGGAATGGCAACAGGTTATTGAAACAACAGAAGAAATCATTCAGCAGGCTTTAGGGGCAATCGCCTCTCAAATTTCCTTTCCCGAACCTCCTGCTTTTGGGGCACAACCCCTCCTGATTTTCAATCCCCTCAACTGGTTCCGTTCTGAGGTCGTATCTATAACTTTGCCAGAAGGGATTCTATCGGCTAAAATTTTGGATTCAGATGGCCAAGAGTGGGTTAGTCAAATTGAAAATAATTTAATCTACTTCTTGACTCCCAATATTCCGTCAGTGGGCTATCAACTGGTTTGGTTCGTGCCGAATACTGAACCGGTTTTATCCGTAGATTATCCTAGGGAGTTCACACTCAAAAACGAATCCCTTGAAGTCACCCTCGATCCGGCAACTGGAGATATCCTAGAATTGTGCGATCGCCAGAATCATCGCTCAGTCCTTAGAGGTTTAGGCAATCAACTACAAGCATTTGTCGATCGAGGGCAATATTGGGACGCTTGGAATATTGATCCTGATTATCAGAAGTTTCCTTTGCCACCAACACAATTAGAATCGATGGACTGGGAAACCTATGGAAAACTGGTGAAAACGATTAAAGTAGTTCGCACGATTGGCCATTCTAAAATCACTCAGTATTATACCTTGTTTGGCAATGAAAATCAACTGAGAATTACCACTTGTGTGAATTGGAAAGAACGTCACACGCTTTTGAAAGTAAGCTTTCCAGTCCAGCTACAAGCCGATTATATGACATATGAAATCCCCTGTGGTGCAATTCGCCGTTCTACCCATTTCAAGACGGAGCAAGATCGGGCAAAATGGGAAGTGCCTGCTCTCAACTGGGCAGATCTAACCGATGAGGTTCAAAACTATGGTGTGAGTCTACTAACGGATTATAAGTCGGGGTACGATCCCCATCCAGATCAATTGCGATTAAGTTTACTGCGCGGCTCAACTTGGCCCGATCCAGAGGCCGATTTAGGAGAGCATGAATTTAAGTATGCACTCTATCCCCATGGCGGCAGTTGGCAAGCAGCAGGAACAGTCCAACGGGGATATGAATTGAATTGTCTTTTACAAGTTTATCCCGGTTCCTTATCGGATCGCGATCAACCCGGAAGCGAGAAGAGTAGACTCAGTTATTTAGAGTTCTCGTCAACTGCTTTGATTTTGACTACTTTTAAGAGATCTGAAGATAATCCGTATCATTGGATCGTTAGAGGTTATGAGTCTCAAGGAACAACTGAGCGCATAGAGGTGAAAAATAACCTAGGTCTTGATTATGGAAACCGGGTTAATTTATTAGAAGAAGAGGACGGAAATACCTCGTTAGAGATTCAACCTTGGGAAATCCTGGCATTGAAGTTCCGCCAAGAGCAGATCTAGAAGGTGACGCTTAGAGCTAAAGTAAAGGAACATTAATTATGAATCATAATTGTTTCCCCATGCTAAACTAAGGACTGAAGACTTTGATCGGTAGATCCCTTAGTTCGCTTACATTGGCTTGAAGGGTAAGATCCGAATCTAAACTTCTATTTGCTATTGATTCTAGAGGTAATGCATGACTGTATATGTTGGTAATCTTTCTTTTCAGGCCAGTGAAGAGGATATCAGAGAGATATTTGAAGATTATGGAACGGTGGACAAAGTGTCTTTGCCTCTTGACCGTGAATCAGGCAAGAAGCGCGGCTTTGCTTTTGTAGAGATGAATACGGAAGCCGAAGAGGACGCGGCAATAGAGTCCCTTGATGGAGCTGAGTGGATGGGTAGAGTGCTCAAAGTAAATAAGGCTAAACCTCGTGAACCCCGTGGTGGAAATCGCAATCGAGGGTTTTAACACCAAGAAGAGTGTGAGAATAAAGGGGGGTTAAAAATCAATGGTAAGGCGATCGCCAAAAAGAATGAAGTTAACTTTCGATCGGGGGGTCGCCAACCTATTTTTAACCAAAACAGTTGGCCGGGAAAAGAATCTTTATCAAGGAGCTATATCAGCTCTGGTCTGTGCTAAACTGTCTACTGAAGACTAAAATCGGTAGATCACTGTGTTTGTGTTAATGCTTGGCGTATCTCCGAATAGCAACTTCTGCACCTAAATGATTCCGGAGGTATCGCATGTCCGTTTATATTGGTAATTTATCTTATAAAGTCAACGAAGAGGATGTTAGAGAGGTCTTTACTGAATATGGTAGTGTAACGCGGGTGAGTTTGCCCGTTGACAAGGAAACTGGGCGTAAGCGTGGCTTTGGTTTTGTGGAAATGGAAACTGAAGCGGAAGAAGACAAAGCTATTGATGAACTTGACGGCGCTGAATGGATGGACCGAGTTTTGAAAGTGAATAAAGCCAAACCCCGTGAACAACGGTCAAACAACAAGGGATTTTCCCGTTCGCGCTACTAAGACGTAATATCCATGAGGGGATTCAGCCATAATCAGAGCGCTCTGACGGACTGAATCTTCTGTCGCTCCAACGTTTTAGGCTTCGAGCAAGCTGATTTGTTCAAAAGCTTATCTGCTACTTTAGCACTTCGTTACCCAGTTAATTGACCAGTAATTGTGCCTTAATTAACAGTAGAGGGCGATCGAGTCTTCAACTGTGACCCTAGCCCATGCGAAGTGCTAGATCAATGTATACACCTAATCCATTCATTCTAGAGGTAATTCATGACAATTTATATCGGTAATTTATCTTATGATGCCACGGAAGACGATCTCAGGGTCGTTTTTACAGACTACGGTTCCGTCAAGCGAGTCACTTTACCGACTGACCGGGAAACGGGGCGTATCAGAGGTTTTGCTTTTGTCGATATGCAAGAAGATGCAGAAGAAGAAAGTGCTATTTCGAGCCTTGATGGGGCAGAATGGATGGGTCGCCAGCTTAGAGTCAATAAGGCTAAACCCCGTGAGGATAACAGAGGAGGAGGAGGAGGACGGCGCAGAGATCGATACTAAGATCTAAGTAGTTTTAAGTAGAGGCTCTTCCTCAGATTGAACGTGAAGTTAGACTCTCCAGATTCATCTGGTATTGAGACTATAACTCTTCAAATCCCAAAAATCACTCAGACACAGAAAACCCAGAATTTTTTTGGTGTTGTTTGTGTCTTTTTTAAGGCCTGATATCAATATGAGATTAGAACTCGATACTTACGCCGATCTCAACTCTCCTATGCATCGCTGGGAACCTCGATGTAAGTTCATTGGATTAATGGGGTTGATTTTTTCGTTTTCAGGGATTCAATCTTTAATCTTGTTACCCGTAATCTTAGGAATAACATTAGTATTCTACGTTATTTCTCGGCTTCCCTGGTCTTTTTTACGCCAACGCTTGCGCTATCCGAGCTGGTTTTTGTTGGGCATTGTAATCTTTTTACCCTTTATTGCGGGAGAAACCGTCCTGTGGGAATGGGGAGTAGTTTCCGTGCGTTTGGAAGGATGTTTGGCCGTCATTTTAATCAGTGTACGGTTTTTCTGTATTTTGGTTTTGGCTTTAATTTTGTTTGGTACTGCCCCATTTTTAATCATGATTAAGGCGATGGGACAATTGGGGTTGCCTTTGGTTTTGGGGGATATGATGCTTTTGAGCTATCGTTATTTAACAGAATTTGGCGATCGCTTGAAAACACTAAAAATAGCGTCTCGTTTGCGGGGTTTTGATCCCAAGCGATTCAGTTGGCGCAACATTCAAACCTTAGCCGCTTTAATGGGAACCTTGTTGGTGAGAACCTATGAGCAGTCAGAGAGGGTGTATCAGGCTATGCGTTTGCGGGGGTATGGTCACAATCGTAGCATGTTAAAATATGCCTCATCAATCGATCCCCCAGATTACATCGCGACTCTAGGAGTTTTGGGGATTGCTCTTGGGTTGGCGATCGCTCAAATCCTCCTCAACTCTTGATCCTTGCTCTTTTTGATTCGTCACTCGGAGAGATCCTATGTTACTCAATTATGGAAGAGAAATTCCTCCCTACGAACAAGATATTGCTCGTATCGGCTGTATTCAAAACCATGGATTTTTGATTGCTCTGGAAGAAGAGAATTTTAGAGTTGTTTATGCCAGCGACAATATTGAAGATCTCTTTGGACTACCCCCACAAGAATTACTGGGTCAGAATGTGGATGTCCTAATATCTCGAAAGCGCTTAAAACAAGAGATTACTAAACTTTCTGAATCTTCGAGCTTCATGATTCATGCCAGACTGAAAAGTCAAAAGCCATCTCGTAAAGTACTTCCTGTTTCCATTCATCGCAATTTAGATAATCTGATTATTCTGGAATTTGAGAACAACCGATCCGGGAAATCATCTGATATGGGGTTAACCTTAGAACTCACGCAGGAAATCAGTAAAAAACTCAAGGTAGACACGGATTTACAACGGTCGTGTGAAACCTTGGCACAAGAAATAAAAAGAATCACTCAATTCGATCGAGTGATGATTTACCAATACGATCAAGAGTTTAATGGACAAGTTATTGCCGAAGCTAAAAATGCTGAGATAGAACCCTTTCTGGGTTTGCATTTCCCAAAACAAGATACTCAATTTTGTTTGGAAATCTTAGAAGAAATTTGGTCGAGGATGATTCCAGATGTTCAATCTAAGACCATCCCCATACTATCGGATAAACAAAATGTTGGCGAGCAATCCTTGAATTTAACCCATTCTATTCTACGGGGACATACAAGTTGCCATCAGGAATATCTAAAAAACATGGGAGTTGGGGCAAGTTTAGTCTTGTCTTTAAAGAAGGAAGGAAAACTATGGGGACTGGTATCTTGCCACCATTGTAGCCCGAAATATGTATCCCATAAAGTGAGGCAAGTTGGAGAATTTATTTGTCAGCTTTTTTCGATAGAATTGAGTACAAAAACCGATCATGAAATTTATGAATATCGAGTCGAATCAAGTGGCGTTCAATCCCAACTTCTGGCATTCATGGGTCGGGATCATACCTTTATTGATGGTTTAGTGAACCATAAACCTAATTTATTGGATTTAGTCAATGCCCAAGGGGCTGCTATTTTCTGGAATGGATCGTATATTACTCTGGGTCTAACCCCAGAAGAAAAAGATATAACACAGCTCATTGAATGGCTAGATCGTCATCTAAAAGACGATCTTTTTTATACTCAATGTTTATCTAAAGTCTATCCTCAAGCAGAGGTTTTTGAGCAAATATCTGTCGGTTTATTGGCAGTGCATATTTCCAAAGAAAATTATCTGCTCTGGTTTCGACCAGAAGTTTTACAGACCATCACTTGGGGCGGCAATCCGTATGAAAAGCAAGAAATTTGGGATAAAAATAACCAGCTCAAGCTATTGCCTCGCAATTCTTTTGAAGCCTGGAAAGAAATCATTCGTGGGACATCTTTGCCCTGGGAAAACCATGAAATTGAAGCGGCAAAAGAATTGCGAAAATCGCTAATTCATATCATCTTAAATCAAGTGGATGAATTATCGAAGTTGACTAGAGAATTAGAGCGATCTAATGCCGAGCTGGAAAAATTTGCTTATATTACTTCCCACGATCTACAGGAACCGTTGAATCTGATTGCTAGTTATGTAGAATTGCTGGAAATGCGCTATGAAGATCGATTCGATAAAGATGGAAAAGACTTCTTAGGTTTTGTGGTGGAAGGGGTGAGCCATATGCAAGGTTTGATTGATGATTTGTTGGCTTATTCAAGAGTGGGAAGAAAAGATGAAGAGTTTGTTTGGATAAATGCAGAAGATAGTCTGAAACGGAGTTTGGTCAACTTACAGATTCGGATTGCCGAAGTGAAAGCTCAGATTACCTATGATTCTCTTCCTAATATTCTGGGCGATACAACCCAATTAACACAACTGTTTCAGAATTTAATTAGTAATGCTCTCAAGTTTCACCGGGATAATATTTCCCAGGTTCATATTGGAGTTCGAGAGCAAAGAGAAGAATGGTTGTTTTCAGTACAAGATAATGGGATTGGTATTGAGAAAGAAATGGCCGATCGTATTTTTACCATTTTCCAACGTCTTCATACCCGTGAAGAATACGAAGGTACAGGCATTGGACTGGCTATTTGTAAAAAAATAGTTGAAGTTCATGGCGGTAAAATATGGGTGGAATCCGAAGTAGGTCAAGGGTCAACTTTTTATTTTACTATTCCTAAGCAGACTGTCTAGATGCGACATCGGTTAAGGTGTAACTGGATTAGACTTGACATTGCCAATCCCCATGGTTATTATTGCTCAAAAGTGCTTAATATTTTTTAACAAAAATAGGCTGTAATTTAAATGACTAATTTGGATCAAGTTCATCGGATTTTAATGATCGAGGATAATTCGGCCCATGTGCGTTTAATTCAGGAAGGGTTTAAACAAATTACTCGGCCATATCAGATTCGATCTGTAGATAATGGAGTAGATGCGATCGCCTATTTACGTTCTGAACCTCCATTTACAGAACGTCTTCTTCCTGATTTAGTGCTGCTTGACTTAAATTTACCCCGAAAAAATGGTCGAGAAGTGCTAGCAGAAATTAAAACCGATCCTAAACTTAAACATATCCCTATTTTGATTTTAAGTACATCTCAACGGCCAGAAGATATCCAAGAAAGCTACCAGTTACATGCCAATTGTTATCTTCATAAACCTAACAATCTGAAACAACTTTTTCATCTGGTTGAGCAAATTGAAACGTTTTGGTTTCGCACGGTTTCCCTTCCTCTGACTTGATCCCTAACAGTTTTAGCGAGGATTGTTAATTTTTGTAAATAGAATAAAGCTTTGATGTTCTAATTGAGACGAATCCTTCTAGAATATAGAAATAAGTTGAAAAACTGTAATATAAAATCTAAATTCTTAAGAAGGGTGATTGACGGTGGAAGACCCCTTAGTTCAAATTCAGATCCTTTTAATTGAAGACAATCGTGCTGAAGCTCGTCTACTACAGGAGCGTTTGAAACAAGCGCCTTCTATGGAGGTTGAGCTTACCCATGTGAGTCGGTTATCAGAAGCTCTCAATCAACTAGAAGAGCAGGTGTTTAAGATAATCTTGCTGGATTTGAGTTTACCGGATGCTCAAGGGCTAGAGTCCCTAAATCCTCTGATGGAGAAAGTACCAGATGTACCAATTATTGTATTGACAAATAATACGGATAGTGCGTTAGCGGTAGAAGCGGTACGTCAAGGGGCGCAGGATTATTTGATCAAACGACAGTTAAATACGGAGTTGCTGACGCGATCGCTGCGCTACGCGATTGAACGGAAACAATCCTCTGATGCTCTGCGAAAAGCTAACGAAACCTTAGAACAGCGAGTGATTCAGCGTACGACTGATTTGGTACAAGCTAATCTACGCCTAAAACAAGAAATTAGCGATCGCCAGAACCTTGAAGAAGCCCTTCAGCAAGAAAAAGAACTGGCTCAAATCACACTTAATTCTATCGGTGATGCAGTGATTGTCACCAATGTCAATCACCAAATTGAATCTCTCAACCCAGTCGCAGAAAAACTGATGGGTTTAACCAGTTATGCGACTCAAGGTAGATCGGTTAGTCAAATTTTCTCTAACAGCGATATTAAGCAAAAACCAATTGAAATCCTGATTCATCAATGCCTGACCACAGGAAAAATTGTTAAAGTCTCTAACTACGCCCTTTACTTTAAGAGCGATCGCCAACATTATATTATTGAACTGTGCATTGCGCCCATTCGCTTAAAGGGTAATCTCCTAGTGGGAACCGTGATTGTTTGCCGAGATGTCACTTCAGCCCGTAACCTCGCCCATCAACTCTCTTGGCAAGCAAGCCACGATCCCCTCACCGGTTTAATTAATCGCCGAGAATTTGAGCAATGCCTCAAAGCTGCTCTTGAGGAAACCCATCAATTGAATCAACAGCATATTTTATGCTATTTAGACTTAGATCAATTCAAAATCGTTAATGATACCTGTGGCCATTCTGCCGGAGATCAACTGCTGCGTCAAATTACCGGTATTCTACAAAGTAATATTCGCAAAACTGATACCTTTGGTCGTCTAGGCGGAGATGAATTTGGATTATTATTGCATTATTGTTCCGTGGGTGAAGGGCAAAAAGTTGCGCAAAAAATCATTGAAACCATTCAAAGTTTTCGCTTCGTTTGGGAAGATAAACTCTTTACGATAGGAGTGAGTATTGGCTTAGTCCCGATCGATCGATCCATTGAAAATGAACATATTGCCCTGAGTGCTGCCGATACGGCTATGTATGCCGCTAAAGAAGGGGGACGTAACCGGATTCATATTTACCAAATCGAAGATCGAGAAGTGGTGAAACGGCAAGGCGATATGGAATGGGTTGCTCGCATTAATCGTGCCCTAGAAGAGAATCAATTTTGCTTGTATATCCAACAAATTGTTCCTCTAAATTCCAGGTCTAACACTCGACTTTTTGGCGAACTGTTTATCCGTATGATTGATGGAAAAGGAACTCTTGTTCCTCCCATGGCTTTTCTACCAGCGGCTGAACGTTACGATCTGATGCCAGCAATCGATCGATGGGTGATTCGCCATTTATTTCAACAGTTATCCGATCAGATTAGTCAAAGATCGGGGGGGCAATATAATCGCTTATTGAAGCCGATTTATTTGATTAATTTATCGGGGGCAAGTTTTAATGATGTTTCGTTTTTAAAGTTCCTCAAAGAACAATTTTGGTTATATCATATTCCCCCCTCTCTAATTGGGTTTGAAATTACTGAAACGGTTGCCATTACGCACTTGAATCAGGCGGTCAGATTTATTACAGAGTTAAAAGAATTGGGATGTCAATTTGCCTTGGATGATTTTGGCAGTGGCATGTCCTCGTTTACTTATTTGAAACAATTGCCGATTGATTACTTAAAGATTGATGGAGCGTTTATTAAGAGTTTAATAGAGGATCGAATGAATCGAGTAATGGTGGAATCAATTCAGCGTATTGCTCAAGTGATGGGGTTAAAAACGATTGCTGAATCCATTGAAAATGAAGAAATTTTAGCGGAAGTGAAAGCCTTGGGGATTAACTATGCTCAGGGTTATGGAATTCATAAACCCCACCGGTTTACCCTGGAAAAAAAGTTGGAATTGATGTATAGTGCTTTGCCTGGGTAATGGGGAATGGGGAATAGGGAATAGGGACTTTTTGTGTTTGGAGTGTGTCCCTAATTCCCCTATCTCTCCAAGAAATGTGACGTTTTATTACGATTTTCGGGAATTTGCATAAAATTACCCTGAAAAAATAGAGATCCTTATAGAAGTGCATAAATTTAATTAGGGATGGAGCCATGAATTATCGCTATCGATTGGCGACTCTAGAGGATGCAGAACAAATTGCCCCACTATGGGTGGAATCTGCCGCAGAGCGCCAAGAAATTGACCCATCTATGCGGGTAAAACCAAATTTTGACTTTAATGCTTAATATTCGCCATCAATTGGCTAAACCACTCACCTATGCCTGGGTTTTGGAGGTTGAAGGGGCGATCGCCAGTTGCTTGATTATTTATTTCTCTGAACCATCATTTTTACCTTACCCTTCTCACCTCCACCCTAGGAATCTTTAGCCTCGCCCCCAAAACCCTTACCCAACCAATTATTCCCGCCATGGATGGTACAGGAACCCTCGTCAATACTCAAGGCAATCAATTCAATATTCAAGGCGGACAACTTTCCGGAAATGGACGCAACCTATTCCATAGTCTTGAACAACTCGGATTATCTCAAGGGCAAATTGCCAACTTCATGAGTACTCCTCAAATTCAGAATATTTTAACCCGAGTCAACGGAGGCAATGCCTCCATTATCAACGGTTTAATTCAAGTCTCTGGTGGCAACTCTAACCTCTTCATTATGAATCCTGCCGGAATTGTGTTTGGTCCCAATGCCCAGCTCAATGTTCCCGCCGATTTTATCGCCACTACTGCCACCGCAATTGGCTTGGGTAATGGACAATGGTTTAACGCAGTAGGCGACAATAACTGGAGTCAACTCGTCGGCACGCCCCATGAATTTCGCTTCGATCTTAATGGCTCCGGCAGTATCGTTAACTTCGGAGACTTGAAGCTTTCCGAAGGTTCCAATCTCACTTTAATGGGCGCAAATGTTATTAATCTGGGAACCTTAGAAGCCCCTGGCGGAACCATCAATATCCTCGCCATTCCCGACCAACAAATTATTAGAATTACCCAAGAAGGATACCTATTAAGCCTCGATATTCCCCTAGATGAGAATCAGGAAGAATCCCCAATCACCCCCCTCCAAATTCCCGAACTTCTCACCCATTCAGGACTCGATCATGCCGATCGATTTCAAGTTAACGAACAAGGGCAAATTGTCCTCTCTGGAAGTGGCATAGAAATTCCCGATGTTAATGGAGTCTCCCTCATCTCCGGAACCGTAAATACATCCGCAGAAAATGGCGGTATCATTAACATTATGGGAGAGCGCATCGGAATTATTGACGCAACCCTCAATGTTTCCGGAAGATTTGATGGTGGAACACTGAGAATAGGCGGTGACTTTACAGCGCGAAGCGCTGTATCGCGATTGAAGCCACAAATAATATCACCATTGAAGACCTGAGCAATAATCTGCTACAAGGCTCTCAATATAGATTAACCTTTGTTGCTGATGCTGACAAGGACGGACAAGGCTCATTTTCCATGGATGCAGAAGATAGAATTCACACTGCTGGACCGGTTAATATTTCCGGAGCAGGGCTAAGAATTGGCACAATTTCCACTTCATCCGCAGTGGGAGATAGTACCTCATTACCCCTCTTCTATCACTCTAGGCAGAGGAAAATAAGAAATCAGGCTCAAGGGAGAGAGGAAAGAGGGCAAGACCAGCAAGATTAATCAAGGAAATTAATCGTGGGAACCCCAAAGATAAGTGACCAATAGGAAAGACCTCTAA
>NZ_JAGHZH010000171.1:0-6936 GCF_017746885.1 Roseofilum sp. SBFL
ACACATGGCTCTTACGCTCCCCTCTATCATAGGCCCCCACGGCTTTATGTCTTAGGTCTATACTATAAGCTGATGGCATCATCTCACGATCGCTAACTTCATCTTTCTATTATGTCCTAACTCTCCCTTTCACTGCTATAATATCGCCAAAAGTACATAAATTTTAGATGAGGTGCGATCCCTATCGTCATATGTTGACTCAGATACATAGCTGACGAGCTATTTCAGAGCCTCTCAAGGCACTGGAAGTGGAAAGGTCTAACAGAGGATAAAGACTTGACAGGAATCGTGTCAGACACACGCCTCCTTGTCCAAAACTGGACTAATTTACTCGCTCCAAGAAGAGAGCCATCACGCGGTTCAGCTCTTCTATGCGCGTTTCTAAGGAATCAGTTCTTTTGGACTCTCCTTTCAGTTCCCTGCATAGGCTATCAACCGCTTTACCCAAAGAATGCTGTTTCTCTTCCAAGGCTTCTAACTTATCTTCTACAGGTTCATCTGATAAGTCTAAATACCCTGCGATCGCTTCTCGGATAATCTGAGTTCTGTCTTTCTCGTCAAGAATGGCACGGGCATCCAGCGCTTCAAGCATTAGGTCAGACAAGCGTATGGATATAGTTTTGCTTTTGCTATTCTTTGCCATGCGATTGGGATACAGGTGAGATACAATTATGGTAGAATACGTTTGAGCTACGAAAGGTATACAGATCGATATTAACTAATGGAGGCATTTATGGCCGCAAAGTTTGTTCCCAGAGATTGGCAAGACCGCTTTGTGAGGGATTACCAGACTAATCTCAAGAAAAACTTTCTCTTAGAAGCTTGCACATCCGCAGGCAAGACGGGTGGAGCACTCTATGCCTATGACTTTCTTCGGAAAGGGGGGCTAGACTTACGGTTTCTGGTGGCTGTTGTTCCCGGAGATCATTTGAAGCGCCAATATTCCACCGATGCCAGAGATCTATTTAGTATGGATTTATACTACTCGGGTACAGATCAACGTTTGAATCGTCCGCCCACCCCCAATGAATTATTGAACCAGGGCTATCATGGGATGGTTGTTAGCTATCAGTGGTTAACTAAATCAGATAATGCTCAAACGTTGAGCTTGGCACTGAAGAGAGACGTTGCAGGTAAGGTATTCATTATTCTCGATGAAGTCCATCACGTAAGCGACCAGTTAGCATTTGGTCAAGCCTGTGAAGCAGCATTTCCAGATGAGGTTGTAGCCCATCGTTTGATGACATCAGGAACACCATTTCGCTCGGATAACAACAGGATTCTAGGTAATTGGATTAATTATGCTTCTGTTGAGGAAAACGTTTATGAGTGTTTGCCAGACTTCAGGTATGTCTTAGCAGACGCTTTGCGGGAAGGGACGATTCCTCCCTTTTCTTTTGTCACCTTAGCTGGGGAGTTTACCTATCGTCGAGGAGAAGCCCACTATGATGGTCAAACCTTCACCAATGCTCAAAATGAGAAACAATTAACCGATGCTCTCAATACCGCCATTTTTGTTGAAGGAGATTGGGTTAAAACAGCAATTGAATGGGCGCACGGACGCATGAAACGCGATCGCCAGAAGGGACTGCCAGAGTGCGCGACCTATGTACGAGTTCCGACAATTCAAGCTGCTCGACAAATGAAGGAACGCATTCTGCGGCTAACAGGGGAAAATGCTCTCGTTGTGGTTTCCAAGGATGATGACCCCAACTCTAGCTCCAGCAGTCTTTCTCAACAGGATTCTAGCAAGTTAATTGAGCAGTTTGCTTCCGAAACTGGCCCGACTGCTTATTCCTGGATAATTGGTGTAGCCATGTTAGGAGAGGGGGTTTCGATTAACCGTCTGAAATATCGAATTCATGCTACAAATGTTCGCGCTCCTCTCTCGTTCATGCAGGATTTAGGGCGTTTATTGCGTCAATTCCCTAAAGACGATCCAGAGCCGGTAGAAACATTGATTCCCGCTCATCCTGACCTGATTGAATTAGCTCTAGAAGTAATGAATGAAGTGTCTCATGTCATTCGAGAAAAAGAGGAAGGAGTGAACTCAGGTAGCGATGCCAATGAAGCGCAAGGAGAGAATGCTTCCACCGCTATCTCCTCATTTGAACCCCTTGCCTCTACCGGGGAGTTGTCCGCACAGATTGTAGATGGAGAAGAGATCTCTGGAGAATATACTAAGGTTGCTGAATGGGCAGTTCAACACAAGCCTTACCTCGAGCATTACAAGAAAACTGTAGCCCATTTCGCGCAGGTTTTGCGGAAAGAGAAACCTCTGTTCGCCATGCTCTCAAATGAATATCACGACGCTACTGGAGCCAAAGATGATGAGGTAGCTCAAACTACTGAGGATCTTCCCTTGGGTTTCCCTTCTGAGTATGCTACTTGGTTACCAGATGAAAAGTCAAAATATGCTAGGGGGCAAGCTAATAAGAAAGCACAACGTTTAGCGTATCTTCTTTATCCCAATGCAGATAAGGAAGAGTTAGGAGAGGCGATTAAGCACATTCATACAAAAGCAAAGCAAAGAAATGGTGTTTCCCCTAAATGTTTTCTCGGGCATAAAGAGTGGGAAACCATTTACATATGGCTTTGCGATCGCATTGCACATGCTGCAAAACTCAAAGGCACGGAGGATTTGTAATGGGCAACTTTACTACTATTGACCCAACTCAAGGGAAAGTTCCGGAAATAGCGGTCGTCGAGAAAGTTTTTTCCGAAAATGACCGCTTACCAGAAGAAGAACATGAAAAAGCAGTTCATGCGTTCTTTACCGCTGATGGTATTGCTTCTGGAATTAGCAAGGATTTAGCTTTTGTCGATAAGATCCCTCAGTTAATTGACGATATCTTGGAAAACAAGTCTTGGGAATGCGTATACATTGCTAGAGGAGTTGTAACGCCGTACTACTGCCGTTACGTCAAAGGGACGGATTCTGACAATTTCCGGGCATTTATTACGGCCAAACGTCCCAATGGCTTGGGGACAACCATCGAAACGGTGGATCGCTTGCTCGAACCGGAGCCAGAGATTAAACGGAAGTTTCGGACATTGATTTACGAATCGCGCCAGGGGGAAAGGTTGGATCTTATCGATCCAACTTCGGGCGGTGACTGCCCGAAGTTGGATCTAGCCGAAAGACAACAGAAAACACTAAGAGCTGCAAATCGTGCAGCCACAGCGATTCCAGCCATTGGGAAGTTGTTGGATAGAGAACTAATTGCCATAGATATTGCTGCCAAACTAGGGCGAAACATCAAGAATCCGGACAACCTGACGGCTGACGAACGCGAGTATGTTGAAAGTCGAGATTTAATCGGATTGCGCATTGACGAATACATCAAGTCTAACCCAATTCCGGAGGATGAGTACAAAGAACCTGCCTATCGACGAGAACTGAATCGTTTCGTCAAAGACCTGCTGGGTATCAAGGATCGCTCTAAGCAAGTCAGGATGGACAATCCCAAGAAAGCAGCAGAAAAGCTCCTTCAGTTTTACACGGGGGAAAAGCTCCAGGAGTTACTCGACCACTTACAACAGGGGTTAGAGCTTCCCTCGCAAGAGCAACCCCTATTGACGGAGAAGGATGCAACTGCGATGGTCGAAGACCGCCCGGAGGGCATCGAGCCTGACAAGGGAGATCGAAACAATCTGGAGCAAGATCCGACTCCTCCAGTAAATACAACCCCTCAGCCTCAAGAGGAACAGGAGGAAAGCTCAGTATCTCCAACCAACAGGGACAATTCAACGCTCGACCAGCAAGACGAGCCGAATTACTCATTAAATACTCGCCAACTTGCCGAACGCTTAAAACTTCAACACCAAACCATCATGAACATGATGTACAACAAACCAGAGCAATTTCCGCAATGGTCGCAAGAGCGAGATCCAGAAGGAATAGCTTGGCAACGGAGTAGCGAGAAAAATGGGAAGCTAACGCTATTTAGCCCAGTTTTAGATAACGATCGCGAGGATGAGCCTGATGCTATCGAAAACGGAGTTTGATGTTTGGTCTAATACTCTCGGGTTGTCTTGCCAAACTCAGGAAGTTATCCAAAGAATTCGCTCTTCAGAGCCTTCTCGTAACGTTGGTGGTGGCAGCAAAAATGTTTTTGGCCGTTACCCTAGTCGAAAGATGGGAGTAACCATCCAGTTTGAATCTCATAAAGTTGAACTGCCTTTCATTTTTCAACTGGAGCATAACGAAGATGTGCTCGAATTTTACGACCAACCCCCGGCGATTAAGCTAGATTATCAAAGCAAAACCGACCGTAGACTAGGGGTTTTACATACCCCAGACTTCTTCGTCATACGAAAAGATTCGGCAGGTTGGGAAGAATGCAAATCAGAGCAACAGCTCAAAAAGCTGGCAGAGAAAAGTCCCCATCGTTACATTTTTTCTGAAGAGAAAGGGTGGTATTTTCCTCCAGGAGAACATTACGCTAATTCCTTTGGACTTTACTATCATTTACGCTCCGATGCTGAGATTAATTGGAATCTGCAACGAAACTTTGTGTTTTTAGAGGACTATCTCCGATCCGAGTCTTTAGAGATAGATCGACCTCAACTCGATAGTATCATCCGAGCTATCTCCGAAAAGCCAGGGATTACATTGAATGAATTATTAAGTTTGTTTCTGGCTGATTCCATCTATACTCTGATTGCTCAGGAACAAATCTATGTCGATCTCAGTAGTAGTCTTTTAGCCGAACCCAATCAATGCAACGTCTTCTCGGATAGTGAAACGGCTCAAGCATATGCTCTGATGGTGAGTTCTACCTCTTCGAGAGAGATAACATCCCCTGGAGTGAATTTGACCGCAGGAGCCTCAATCCTCTGGGATGGAAAAGCCTTGAGTATTGTTCATATAGGCACTACAGAAATTATTCTGCGAGGAGAACAAGAACGGTTGATTCAGTTAAGGCGGGCAGAACTTGAGACGTTGGTTTGGCAAGGGAAAATTACCAGTCCTCAAGTTGAGTCTCACACTACCGTTTCCTCAGAAGCCTGGAATAAATTCTATCAAGCAAGCCCTGAAGACCAAACAGAAGCCCTCCGTCGTTATGAAGTGATTCAGCCTTATTTGGAGGGACAGAAGCGAGACAATGAAACGACTTCAGCCCGTACTATTCGAGATTGGAAAGCTAAGTACCTAGCTGCCCAGGAGAAATATGGCTGTGGATATCTAGGGTTATTGTCTCATCGCAAAGCTAAAGGAAATCGTCAACGGAAGCTTCCCGATATAACATTGCAACTAATGGAGCAATTCATTGCCGAGGACTATGAGACTCTTAAACAGAAATCGAAATGGTCGGTTTATTGTTCTCTAGTAGATATTTGCGAACAGAAAGGGGCGATCGCTCCCAGTTACAAAACCTTCAGCAAGGAAATCCAGAAACATGCCGGTTATAAGCAAACTTTAAAACGGAAGGGACGTAGAGCAGCATACCCACAAAGTACATTTTACTGGGAATTAAGTCGCACAACGCCTCGACATGGCGATCGCCCCTTTGAAATCGGTCATATCGACCATACTCAACTAGACGTAGAACTGGTCTGTTCCCATACCGGTCGTTCGTTAAGAAGACCTTGGGTGACCTTCTTAATTGACGGTTATTCCCGTCGTTTGCTGGCAGTGTACCTCTCCTTCGATTCCCCCTCTTATCGCGCTTGTTTGATGGTACTGAGGCTTTGCGTCCAAAGATACGGCCGCTTACCTCAAACCATTGTGGTAGATAACGGTGCAGAGTTTCATAGCACCTATTTTGAAACATTATTAGCGACCTTTGAGTGTACAAAAAAACATCGTCCAGCAGCAAAAGGACGGTTTGGTTCAGTTTGCGAGCGATTGTTTGGAACCAACAACAGTCAGTTTATTCACAATCTAATGGGGAATACTCAAATTACCTGCAATGTCAGACAAGTGACCAAATCGGTAAACCCCAAGAATCAAGCCATTTGGACATTAGGCGTTCTCTATGAATATCTGAGCCAATGGGCTTACGAGGTTTACGATCGCTTAGATCATCCTTCATTAGATCAAACTCCACGGGAAGCGTTCATAACGGGCATAGCCAACGGAGGAGGAAGGACTCACCGCTTAATTCCCTATGACGAGAATTTCAAAATTCTTACTCTACCAACAACCAGTAGTGGTAAAGCTAAAGTCCAAACCAGCAGAGGAGTGAAGATCAACTATGTCTACTACTGGTCTAACCTATTTAGAAACCCCGAGATTGAAAATACCTCTGTTCCCGTGAGATACGATCCGTTTAACGCTAGCATTGCTTATGCTTTCGTTCAAGGCCAGTGGGTAGAGTGTATTTCTCAATACTATGCAGAATTTCAAGGGCGTTCCGAGAAAGAATTAAGACTAGCGACCAGCGAGCTACGCAACCGTCATCGAAATAACAAACAATCGAAAATTTCTGCCAAAAAACTAGCAAATTTTCTCTCCTCTGTCGAAGCGCAAGAAGTCTTGCTAGAGCAACGCTTACATGATGCGGAAGCGGTAGAAGTTTTCAGAGTTATTGAGGGAGGTAACCCGACACCAGCACACATGTCATCCAAGGTAACGGATATTACCTCTGCTCGCACCAGTTCTCCTGCGGAATCCGAGCTACAACCAACTACACAACCTAATTTACCTGAAGAACTCGTTGTCTATGAGGAGTTTTAACCATGAGCCAAAATATTATGTTCCCTCCCCAACTCCTCAATGCCTCAGCCAGCAAATGATTAGCTTATTTTGAATCTTTCACTGTTGCACATCATAAACTCCGAGAAGTTTACCCCTCTTCTTTCACTCTGGGAAGAGTATAATAAAGAAAAAAGGCTAAAAGCCTTATCAGAACCATGATTGCACCAAGAACTGCTCAACCGACCCTCTCTGTGATTGATAAATATTGCGATTTCTATAGAAATCTATTTTCA
>NZ_JAGHZH010000172.1:0-20798 GCF_017746885.1 Roseofilum sp. SBFL
AATACATTACTAGATAAATTTCGTTATTTGCAACTTAAATTAAGTCAAAAATGCTCCCTCATCCATTGGAGCTATGATTGGCTCCCAGAGACTCTTGTTTAGTTAAATGTAAAGTTTTATGTCGAAATTCAACACTTCTGCCGCAAAACCTCTTGGGCTAACCGTTTTTGGCGGCGAGTAATTTGCCACCAAAAAATAAGTCGTTCCAGAATCAAGGTAGTTGCTAGGATAGAAAATCCTAACAACGGCACAATAACAATGCCACCAAAGGAAACTAGGCTGTCGATCGCGTTTAGGGTAGCCATGAAACGCTAAGTATCGGGGAAATGATCGATTTGAGCATAGCCACTAAAGAGTAGGTTTTTGCCTTGAGTTTCTAGGCGATTAATCCGCAAGGTTACTCCATCTAGGTTAAATCGATCTAAATCAACCATATCATTCAAGATGTCAGCCAGCGCTTGGGTAAAGCTTTGAGCGCGATCGCACAATTCTGGGGGAATATTATCCGGTTCAAACTGAGCGTCACTAAAGAGGATACGTCGCCGACGTTCCACCACCAGCGTTGCTATCATGGCGATCGGAATTAAATCAGCATTGCCCACATCTGTTGTCGCAAATAGTCGAATTTGGTTGTTGGGGAGCAACTCAACCGACACCTCCTTAAACGAAACAGGATGTCCTCCAGATAACTCCGTCAAAGCCGGTTGCGTCAGATTCTCCAACCGTTTCGTCACCAATTTTGCCTGGAAGGACTGGTTAATACCAGACTCAGACAGGGTAATTTGGGCAACCGCTTGAGTCGGTTGCTTCAAGCGCAATTTCCCCCCCAGCAGAGCCCCAAAATCAATGGCTACAGCATCCGTCTGAAAAGACATCTCCTCCATGGGAAAATCATTACGAATGAGCAACCCCCGCCCTTGCATTTGCAAACCATCGATCGCCCCTTGTAGAAGTTTGCTTGATGGATAACAGCGAATAGACACCTCAATCGATTCACTACGGGTGAACAGATGACGAAGAGACTGGCTCGCCACGCTATTGAGGAGTTTCTCTCCCATATCTGTATTTCCAGGACTACCAAAGAAACCGGTGACACCAGTAAACATGCTGTTTTTGGGTTAGATACAAGTTCTACACTCGATTAATGTAACAAACTGTAAAGCAACCGACAACAGGCCGCCTCTAATGAAGGAGCGATCGGACTGGAGGACGGGTTTTAGAATCGGAGAATACAGAACGTTGCACTCTAGTGACAAAGGAGTATAGCTTGAAGGCTTAGATCCTCAGCCATACAAGTCCCTATTGCCATAGATCAAAACAGGTAAAACATTTTATTAAGAATCAATTCAACAGCTTGAGAATAGTTTAAGGTTAAGGCAACCTAGTATAAGAGAGGTACGCAAGACTTCAGAAATTAATAGATAAGTCAAGCTGGATTCTAAGCATCTTCCGAGGTTACAACCATGCATACTTTAAATCACGATCTAGATACTAAATTGATAGAGGCGGATGGCCGATACCTCAATACGCAAGAACTTTATCCCTTAGAGCAGTATTTACAAAGCTATCAACTCCGGCTACAAACCTATCAGCTTCTGAGTGAAAACAGTGAAAAGCTTATTGTTAATACCCTCCGTAAATTTGCCCAAGCCTATCCAGAGTTGATCAAACACCATGGCGCTCGATGCAAATATGATATGGGGTCTGTAATCCGTTATATAGCCTTGTCAATTTTGCGCAATGACGAGCTGTTCTTCAAAGAACAAATGATGTTTTGGTTAGACACTATTTTAGTGGCCTACAAGCGCACCAGTCATTGCACGAGGGTTTACGACTATTTGCATAAGGAAGTCGATAGTTTATTGCCCCCGAACTGTAGTAGTTTAGTGCATCCTTATATAAAAATTATTACTGTGATGTTGAACTCCCATGTTTAAGTAAACCTATCCTGCTTGTGGAGGAGAGTAAACCCATGAACTGCCCCCTTAAATCCCTCACTGTCAGTCGCACTTCATCGCTTGAAGAACGGCAACAGGCACTTGTTGCTATCTACTACCAAGTGTTGGAACGTCAGCCTTATCAATATGAACATAAGGTTTTGAAGAAGGCAGAACATCAGTTTTTGCATGATAAAATTGGAGTGCGTAGATTTTTGAAAGAGCTAGGTCATTCTTCAGTTTATCTAGATTCTTTTTATCACCCTTACTCCAATGTGAAGTTCTTAGAAATCTGTTTAAAACACTTCCTTGGTCGTGCGCCAAAAGATAAGGTAGAAATTCAACACTATTCGCAGATTTTAACGACGAGAGGGGTCGATCAGTTAATCCCCTCAATTCTTGATTCAGAAGAATACCGGAAAGTGTTTGGGTGTTTTACCGTTCCTTATGCGCGATCGCTAAAATATTACGACTCTCCTAAATCTTACCTAGAAACCCAGTGGTTGAACGCCGAGCATATTGGACAACGGGGAACCTCTATACCGACTCGGTATTGGCATGACTTAGGCTTGGTGTGTGAAACAGGGGTTTGTCATCCCGAAGCCGGTGAAATCCTCCATCCTCCAATTTCCAACGAGGTTGAACTCGCCGTTCAGCAGCTAGTTAGATTAATTGAATCTGAACAAGGAAAACAAGCGTTAGCCTCGATTGCACCTCAAAAACTGGAAAAACTACGGGCAGTGATTGGTTAATGATTCAGCCCTATTTGTTCTGTCTCCATAACTCAAACCTGCTTTAGCAGGTTTTTTTGTGTCTAGAGCAATTATTCCGTAGGAATCTTAAATCTGTTATCACAGAGGAGATCCTTTCCTATCTTAAAGGTCAACCTTATGTTTGATCGTCATCTTATGCGTAAACGAGTAACTCGCTGGATCTCTCGCCTGCTCCTATTGGCGGTTGTATTCAGTTTCATCGTACTCAACAACCATTTAAGCTGGAGTCTATCCCCTGAGACAAAAGAGTCTTCAGATCGACAAGAGTTAATCAAGCTGGTTAACCATATCGAGCAGGTATGGAAACAAGAGTTTACCAACTACTTCCAATCCGATCCTAGAGATATCGAAGACCTACAAGCGCCAGAAATTGCCCAATTTCTAGCTCAAAAGGAGAAAGAAACAGGACAAACTCCAGCCCTCCTGTATATCCATCCGATGCCAGACAACCTAGAATTACTGTTGATCACGCCAGAGGAGAATCTGACGTATCATCAGGTTCCAGAAGCATCTAGGAGTAACCTGGTGACTATAATGAATGAATTTCGCTCTACGGTTACGAATCCCCGGTATCTCCGCACGACGCGATATAAAGCTTCAGCGCAACAACTCTATGAGTGGATTATCAGTCCGATAGAAGCCCAATTAGAGACAGAAGGGATTGACACCTTGTTGTTATGTACAGGAGTGGGATTAAGATCGGTTCCCTTTGCTGCTTTGTTTGATGGTGAGCAGTTTTTAGTGGAAAAATATAATTTGGTGATGATCCCAGCGTTTAACTTAATGACGGTGGGCACCGAAAACACCCAAAAGACCCAACTTTTGGCTATGGGAGCTTCTGAATTTCAGGATTTAGAGCCTCTGCCCGCTGTTGCTCTAGAATTGGAATTGCTCCGTGATGGGGTGGTACAAGGGGAGAGAGCTTGGGAAAGTCGAGCCTTTTTCAATGAAGAATTTACCTTAGATAACTTACAAGCCCAATTGCAATCCCAGGATTTTGATATTGTTCATTTAGCCACCCATGCTGAATTTCAGCCAGGACAACCGCAGCAATCCTATATTCAATTTTGGGATAGTCAGCTCACGCTGGATCGGATTCGCCAACTGCCGTTGGACGATCCGCCTTTGGATTTGCTGGTGCTGAGTGCTTGTCGAACGGCTATTGGCGATCCAGAGGCGGAGTTAGGGTTTGCAGGGTTGGCGTTTGAAAGTGGTGTACAGTCGGCGTTAGCGAGTCTTTGGTATGTCAGTGATGGGGGAACGTTGGCACTGATGAGTGAATTTTATCAGCAGTTACCGCGATCGCCGATTAAAGCAGAAGCCTTGCGCCAAGCGCAAATTTCCCTCCTGCGAGGACAGGTGAGTTTAAGAGATCGGCAATTACGGGGAAGTCGGGGAGCGGTAGACTTGCCTTCAGAGTTGGGGAATTTGGCGATCGAAAATTTGGCAGCGCCGTTTTATTGGGCGGCATTTACCCTAATTGGTTCTCCTTGGTAGACGATAGGGGGATGGGGAGTGCAATACGCCAGAATGGGAAAAAATGAATCTGAATTGGAGGATATGCTGATGAGATTTAGCGCTCAACGCAGACAATGGGTTGCGGTTGCTCTGGCAACCGTGCTGTTGGTATCGGGTTGTGCCGGTGGTACAGGAACATCGTCTTCAGGCAGTAGCCAGCGTAATACCCCTACCCAAACACAGCCCCAGAAGACTTCAGAAGATACCGCTCAATCGTGGCAAAACACCCAACGGGAAACCACCCAACGCAATGCTGCACCAGCAGTGAAGAAACAAGCGCTTCCGGGTTCTAGTTTTAACCGCTTTTTCCCAAAGTCTGGGGATGGGTATCAGGTGGTTGCGGCTCAGGAGAAAAAGGGATTTGCTGAGTATAAGCTCAAGAAGGGGGGCACGGATATGGCGGTTTTGTCGATTTCCGATACGATTAGTCTGCCTGCGGCTCGGAAAAAGTATGAAAACAGTACTCAGACGATTGGAGGATTTCCGGCGGCGAGCCAGGGTAGTAATATTACGGGAGTTCTGGTGGCAGATCGGTTTCAAGTGAAAGCACAATCTCGCGATCGGTTGTTTACACAAAGCGATCGCCAAACTTGGCTGCAAAAGTTTGATTTACAAGGGTTATCGAGACTACAATAAACTGAATTGTTGAAGACAAGGGGCCCCCAGCCTCTTGTCTCTCAAGACTTAATGGATACAAACTTTTAAGGATTATTTGATATTATCATGCGCGATTTTCTCAAACCCTGGTTAGGTCGTCCTTCAGAGCCGATTAAAGCGAACGTTGAAATTTACACTTGGCAAACTTGCCCATTCTGTATCCGAGCCAAATTATTATTGTGGTGGAAAGGCGTTTCCTATACAGAATATAAGATCGATGGAGATCAAGTGGCTCGCAGCCAGATGGCAGAACGGGCACAAGGACGGCGCTCCGTTCCACAAATCTTCATTAACAATCGCCACATCGGAGGCTGTGATGAGCTGTATGCTTTAGACGAACAAGGAGAACTCAATCCTTTACTGACCCAATAAACTTATCACTGTTTCAACCTAAACTTTTTCTATCTCCGTGTCCCCGTTTCTCCGTGTCTTCCTGACTCGAATCTTAAAATCATTCCCTTGAAAGATCCCCCCATCCTCCCATTCCCCCATCCCCTGTACCAGCATCATCACCATTGGATGACTCGCGCTCTGGAGCTGGCACAAACCGCAGGTGAAGCAGGGGAAGTGCCTGTGGGAGCAGTCATTGTCGATCGCCAAGGACATTTAATTGCAGAAGGAGTTAACTATAAAGAGCGCGATCGCGATCCGACTGCCCATGCCGAGATCTGTGCCATCCGTGCTGCTGGCGATCTCCTCAACTCTTCTTATTTAGAAGGCTGTACCCTCTATGTTACCCTCGAGCCTTGCCCCATGTGCGCTGGGGCCATTATTCATGCTCGTTTACAGCAGTTGGTCTATGGGGTTGATGACCCCAAAACCGGGGCGATTCGCACCGTATTAAATCTTCCCGATAGTCCCGCATCTAACCATCGTCTTCAAGTCTTATCGGGTGTACTCGAATCTCCCTGTCGTCAGCAGTTACAATCCTGGTTTGCTCAACGTAGAAGGAGGGTAGTGCGAAGCGCTAGGGAATAGAGAAGAAGGGAATAACGAGATGGTTAAGATTACTTTATTCCCCTGTTCCTACCCGTTTGATCAACCTTTAAATATCTGTATGGGTAACACAATAGTAAACGCAACAAATGGGATATCGCTACCACTATTGACCTCAATTTTTCCGCCTAAACGCTCAGTCAATTTTTTCACTAAAGCCAGCCCTAAACCCGTTCCCCCTTGTTTCCAAGGATCGGCACTCGGAATCCGATAAAACTTATCAAAAATCCGATCTAATTCGGATTGGGCAATTTCTACACCTGTATTTTTGACCTCAATCCATAGTTTAGGACGAGTCATAATGGCATCATGATTGGGAGGTAAAAACTCTAGGGGTTCCTCTAACCAAGCCTTAAATTGAATTGATTCTTCTGGAGGCGTATATTTACAGGCATTATTCAATAACTCAGCAATGACTCGCTCTAAACTAAAGGTTTCCGAGAGAAAATCGGGAATATCATCCGCAATTTTAATCAAAAGGTGTTGTTGACGATGGTGGGAACGATCGCGGAAAGAGGGGAGAACTTTTTCCATAAATTCAGCCAAATTAATCCGATCCAGTTCACTGGGAGCTTCCTGATTTTCCAATCGCTGGAGATCGAGTAAATCATTAATTAGATTAATTTCCCGCTCACATTCAGCCCCCAAAATTTGTAAGTAATGGGTCAATTTTTTCTCTAACCCTTCCCGTTGGGGATGGGGAGTTTCCGGTGGAGGGTTAATTTCAGAAGTCATATATCGCTCTAAGGAGATATGGAGCATCCGAATCGCCATTTTCATATTTGAAACCGGAGTGCGCAGTTCATGGGACACAGTACTGAGAAAATCATCCTTGAGATGATTGAGTTTTTCCAATTCCTTCACTTGAGCTTGTGAGGATTGAAACAAACGGGCTTGACGGATGGCGATCGCACATTGATTTGCCACTTGCTGCACCAATCGAAGTTCTAGCTCACTAAACTGATACTCCGCATGGTGGACTAACCACAAATCCCCCAGCACTCCTTGATTGTCAAAAATAGGACAAGCCAACATCGCCGATCGCCCTCGTTCCGGATTGGGCAGCAAGGAGCAAAATTGAAAATACTGCCCACGAAGCAGTTGTTGATACAATTCAGGAAACTTAGCTAATTTTGCCACCCGGCCATGAATTGCCGGAATAGTCGCCGCATATTCCGAGCAAATGGTAGACGTTCCCTTATCTAAATCATATAGAGAAGCATTACATCCCTTAATTCCCAGCACTAACGTCAATTCGCGGACCGCAGTTTGCCAAATTTGAGTTTCATCTAAACTATCTCGGACTTTATCTGTAATCCGCTTGAGCATAGCCTCAAACTCTAGTGCTTGCTCAAGCTGACTGGTTCGCTGCTCAACCATAGAGTCAAGCTTGGGAGAGTCTGTGGTCGAAGGGACGGAAGATGAATAGGAATTAGGAGGCTGAATGCTCATGGCTGTGGCTCAGTGCAAGTCATTTAGAATCAAGATCGGTTTTAGCACAAGGTCTAAGAACGATTCCTTCTCAGGGTATCCAAACTTAAAGTGAGTAATCCGTTTGATCGGGGTTAAAATCCGATAAACTTGAGAATTTCTAATCAAATCTATAATGAAATTTAATATTTGTTAGGGCCATTTACACCGGAGTGGTAGAATTACCGAGAGTAAACCCTATATAGGTTAGGAGATAGCCCAGTTGCCCTCAAGTACCCTCAGCAAACTGTTTGGCCCACGGCTTAACCTCCGCCCATTTCCGCCTTTGTACTCCCTTCTCTGTCCCTCTACCTAGCTTATGCGTTCTATTGATTTTCATCAATGTTAATTTGCCCATCAGATGACAACATGCTGAAAAAGGCTTATCATTACTTAACATTAGATTCATCACAATCCAATAGAATCGACAAAAAACTTAAAACCCTTATGAAACCCGAACTCCAAACCAAAGTTGCCCAAGGATTAGTTACTGGTGGTGCTGCCCTATTTTTAATTGGCGGTGTCTGCGTTGCGTCTGGACTGCTCTCTCTGAAAAGTGTCCCTCCTGGATTACCCGGTACAGCCCTGCTGATGGAAGTAGCTGGCTTAGGATTAACGGAAAAAAACCGAGAAGCTTAGACTTAACTCAGATTGAAATAAACCAAGTAATAGGGACTGGCATCGCTACACCAGCCCTTCTCGCAAAGCTTTGACCGCCACTTGTACCCGGTCATCGACCGCTAACTTATTCATAATTCCCCGTACATGGGTTTTGACCGTATTCGGACTGAGGTAGAGTTGCTCAGCAATCTGAGGATTACTATATCCTTCCACCATTAACTTCAGCACTTCTGATTCGCGCTCTGATAAATTGGCAATATTGCCTTGGGGAGTTGGAGGTTTAAGATGACTAATCACTTGACGGGCAATTTGGGGATCGAGATAGGTGGCTCCTTCCTGAGCAGCGGAAATCGCGGCCAAGAGTCGGTCTACATTAGCCCCTTTAATACAATAGGCATCTGCCCCACTAGAGAGGGCGGCAATAATTTCATTTTCTGTGGTATGGGAGGTGAGCATGACGACCCGTGTATGGGGGAGTTCGGCTTTAATCTGTTGGGTAGCAGCAATCCCATCCAAGCGAGGCAGACCAATATCCATGACGATTAAATCGGGTTTGAGTTGTTTGGCTGCTTGAACGCCAAGGTAACCATCTTCTGCTTGGCCGATAATTTCCAAGTGGGGGAATTCGGTTAGGGTTTGTTCTAAGCCCAGTTGCATCATGGGGTCATCTTCAACAATGAGAACCCTTAAGGGAGTCGGGTGTTCTGGGGAAGGAAACATAAAGTAATCGCGCTATATAATTGGCGCTCATGAATAAACTGAGGAAAGATTAATTGGGAGGTTGGGTGGTGGAAGTCGTCGCGATCGCGACGACACCATAAACAGATATTCCCTGATAACGCAAGGCTTGAGTTGCAGATTGCACCGTTGCCCCTGTGGTATAGATATCGTCCAACAATAGCACAGGGGAGCGAGGATAACGGGAAATCCGAGCCGTGTTCACGGTAAAGGCATTTTTGAGATTAGCACGACGTTGGTCAGCTCTTTTACCAAATTGGGCTTCGGTTTCACGGGAGCGAATCAGACCATTTGCAGATAAGGGGAAACCTGTCACTTGACAAAAACTGGCGGCTAGGCATTCAGCTTGGTTAAATCCCCGTTGTTTGAGTTTTTCCGGATGGAGGGGAATGGGAATCACTAGAGGTGAAACTGGTTTGGCCCTATGTGTAGCGATCCAAGCTTCTCCTAACCATTGTCCCAGGGGGCGGGCAATTTCGGGATGGTTATCATATTTTAGGCTAGCGATCGCCCGTTTGAGCTGTCCTTGATATTTTCCCCAAACCCAAACGGGCATAGATTTTGACGCGCAAGTATAGAGTCGGCGACGGGATGGACAAAATTGCAATTGACGCAAGGCTCTCGAACAAGTTGAACACAATACCTCCCCATCCGTTGGGCGATCGCACAGGGGGCAATTCGAGCGCAAAAACAGATTCAGAATACCATCCGTGACTTGAGTCCAAAATCCCATAATAATGAATAATGAATCACTTAACTAATCTACATGATGCCTGTGACCCTGTCCTCAACTGCCATCCAAGTTATTAAAATTGGAGCAACCTTGCTCATGAGTGGGGCGATCGCCCTAGAATCCTATAATCTCATCCACCCCTTCATCAATGCATCCCTTCCCAGCCTCATTTTCGGGTTCATTATTTTAGCGCGAGTTGCTCTCATCATTCATAGTCTAGAGGCGATCGCTGCTGCCTATTTAGCCCGCTCTCACCAACAAAACCCCCTCAAAACCGCCATCTACACCTTTTTTGTTGGCACCATCGGGTTATGGGAAATCCTAAGGGAATAGGGAGTCGGGAGTGGATTCTTTAATTTTTAATAGATTCTCCAGGGATTTTAAACCGCTCTTCCAACTGGCGATATCGATCCACCCCAATAATTTGCTCAAATTCGGGGAACGAGAGATCGTCTTCTATTCTTCCCGTAGTTCCCTCTGCTCTTAAGCGCTCGAAGCACTCCCGCATCGCCTGAGTTGCCGCAAACAAACCCGACAGCGCATACACCCCAACCTTAAAGCCCAACTCCTGCAATTCAGAGCGCCTTAAACAAGGGGTTTTACCTCCCTCAATCAAATTGGCAAACAAATGGACACCCGTTCGAGCAAACGAATTAGAAATCTTCACCAACTCTTCCACAGACTGGGGAGCTTCAATAAAGATAATATCTGCTCCTGCTTCGGCATATAACCGCCCCCGATCGATCGCCTCCTCTAACCCTAACGGCGCTCTCGCATCCGTACGCCCCACAATCACCAAACCACTCTCGCCCCTTGCATGGACAGCCGCCTTAATTTTCTCCACCTGTTCAGCCGCCGAAATGACTTGTTTTCCCTGAAAATGACCGCACTTTTTCGGCCAAACTTGATCTTCAAGAATAATGCCAGATACGCCCCACCGAAGTGCCTCAGTCACCGTGCGCATCACATTGAGGGGATTGCCATAACCCGTATCGAGATCCGCCACCAAAGGAATAGAAATCGATTCAGCCATTTTGCCCACACTCTGGAGGGTTTCTGTCGCGGTGAGTAACCCATAATCCGGTAACCCCAGGGTAGAAGCAGAAATCCCAAACCCACTGGTAAACACAGCTTCAAACCCCACTTGGGCAGCTAACTTCGCTCCCAGGCAGTCATAGACTCCAGGTAAAATAAGGGTTCCCGGTTGGTTCAGAAGGTATCGTAACTGGTGCCCTGACATAAGACTTTAGATAAGCTTTCAATAGGTCTAGCCTACCATTGGCAGCGCTCAGGAGTGACTTGACCAAGAGGTTTCCAGTTCTAGGGATTGGGGAGGAACAGAAAAGGTAGATTGAGGAGTCCGATCTTGGACTTGTAAAAGATGAATCCCTATAAATAAGAGGATAGGAAAGCTTAACCAGTTAACCCAATTCCAAATCGGGTGAATGTTGGAGGAGTGTTTTTTAGTATTCATGGAAGTTTCCTCAGTACGATCGAGGTTAGGAACCAATGGGAAAGGGATTATTTTTCTTAGAATGCCATAGATGGGATCAAAGCAGTGTGAGGGTTAATGCCAATTTTAAAGAGAGTTGGAATCGATAATCGCAGAACCCATGAATTTCAGTGGTGGTTGAGTCAGCGCTACGGTGCGGTTAAGAAACTGGATGAGGGGAGATTGATGGCAGATACGGAAGTTAGCCAGAGATCCAATTGAGGATAATTTGGGGTAAGTTAAGGATTTGTTGCCAAAGTTGGTTGGGGTTAACTCCAAAGAGTAGTTGCAGGATGAGGATGATTCCGGCAACAGTTAGGGCTGTGCCAACGGTTAACTTAACAATTTTCACTAGCCAGGTAAAGACAAGCCAGGAAACGATCAAAGCGGCGATGAGTAGAATGAGGTCTGTGGGCATGAGTTTAATACTCTCGATAGAGTATTTTGAACGGTGGCGAAGGACGGTTAAGCAAGGGAACTGATGTATTTGAAGCACCTCTATCTTAAGCAGTTTCGCAATTATGTGGAGCAGGCAGTGACGTTTAGCGCTCCGAAAATTATTTTGCTGGGGAATAATGCCCAAGGGAAGTCAAATTTATTAGAGGCGGTGGAACTGTTGTCTACATTACGATCGCATCGAGCGAAGGGCGATCGCGATTTGGTGTTTCAGTCTCCGGATCATCCTCCGTCTATCGGTCAAGTGAGCGCTCTTTTGGAGCGACAAACCGGCGAAATTGACCTGAAACTGGTTTTGCGAGCGAGTGGGAACCGGACATTAGTACTCAATCAGGAAGTCCAGCGACGACGGAGGGATTTTTTAGGGGCGCTCAATGTGGTGCAGTTTTCCAGTTTAGATTTAGATTTGGTGCGCGGATCTCCGGAAAACCGACGTTTGTGGCTCGATACGCTCCTGACGCAACTCGAACCGGTCTACGATCCGATGTTACGCCAATATCAGCAGGTTTTGCGTCAACGCAATGCTCTACTGCGGCACTTTCAAGAGGCCGAGGGGCAGGAAAATCCCCAAGAGTTAGCCCTCTGGGATGCCCAGTTAGTCTCTGTGGGCGTGCGTTTAATTCGCCGACGCGCTCGGGTGTTAGAGCGGCTTACGCCGATTGCCCAGGCATGGCATGACAGTATCAGTGGATCGACCGAAAAATTATCGATCGCCTATAATCCGAGTGTATTTTGGGATGGGGATTCTCGATCGCCAGTAGAAGCCATTGAGGGGGCATTTTTCCAGAAACTGGCCGATCGGGCGATCGCCGAGAGCGCCCAAGGAAGCACCTTGGTTGGCCCTCATCGAGATGAGGTAGACTTCTATATTAACGGGACTCCTGCCCGTCAGTATGGCTCCCAAGGGCAACAGCGAACGCTCGTTTTAGCCTTGAAGTTAGCCGAATTAAAATTAATTTCTGAGGTAGTAGGAGAATCGCCTTTGCTATTGTTAGATGATGTCTTAGCGGAATTGGACTTAACGCGCCAAAATCAGCTTTTAGACGCGATCGCCGACCGGTTCCAAACCCTGATTACTACCACCCATTTAAGCGCATTTGAGCAAAATTGGTTACATTCTTCTCAGGTCTTTCGGGTTCAAGAAGGTCACATTTACTCTCAGCAAGATTAAAATTTTTAGTCTAAGCTTGTATCCGCTAAAAATTCCAGTAAAATCAAAGAGATTTGTTAAACCACCAAGTTATGAGTTTTAAGCGCTCATAAGACATCTATTTCACACGAGTGTGAGAGGAAAACGACGATGAACGATCCAGGACAACCCAAAGATATGCGCGATCGCCTGGGAAATGTAGAGCAGATCCGGGACCTACTCTTTGGAGAACAGCAACGGGAACTCGATACCCGACTGGAGGTATTGGAGAGTACGATCAAGGCTCTCAGGCAAGAGATGGGCGATCGTCTCAATCAACTCAAAGAGCAGTTCTCGAATGAACTGCGATCGAATTCTTATGCCCTAGAGAAAAAAATTCAGTATGTGACCGTAACCCATACGGAAGACTTCACCGAGTTCAAACAAGACCTAGAACGGACGCAGAAAAACTTTAATGAACAAGTTAAAGGGTTAGATAAAACCTTACATAACCAAACAGAAAGTTTAGAACAAAATATTCGCCATACCAAAGAATCTTTGCAAAAAGAACTGCACGACCTCACCGGGCAAATCCAAAGCGAATTAAATAAATATGTCAATGGACTGCAAGACAACAAGATTTCCCGTGATGAATTCGCAGAAGTATTATTTGACCTGTGCATGAAAGTCAAGAAAACCGATTTGGTTCGAGAAATTGAAGGATCGGAAGTCAAGGCAGATTTGTTATTGCCTGAACAACACTCTTAGCAGTGTAAGTGCAAATGAGAGGATCGGAGATCGGGGTATACCATGGTTTTATCAGATCGACAATCACAACAGAAGCGTTCTCAATCCTCTTCTGAGCCTAGATTAGAATCGACGCTGGAGAGAGAGAACATCTTTAATTGGTTGAATCCAGATCAACCCGTTATAGAAATGGAGCCAACTAGACCAAAGGCTTCTGTTTCATATGAACCCCCTGAAGCTCGACAGGGATGGGAGGATACCCTCGATTTATTATCCGATCTGCTGCTCGATCCGCAACCGGAATCTCGATCATCATCTGAATTTTCAGGAGAAAATTTACCTCCTTTAATCTTAAAAGCAGAATTGGAGGAAGAAAAAACTTCCCTCGATTCTGCCCTTTCTCAGAATCCCCTTGAACCGAAAATTACCAACAGTCCACCCAAATCTGAACATAAAGACCAACCCCAACAAGACGACATATCTCTCCAAGTGATTCAAAGTCTATTGTTGCCTTCAGAATCTTCCGCATCTAGCCAATCTTTGGTCGAATCTCGCTCATTATCTGCTAATCTCTCCACCTTAAGTCCTGTATCCGATCTGAGTTTAGAAGAGCGATTAACCCAACTCGAACAGCAAACAGCACTCATTAATCCCCTACTGCCTTTAATTTCTGAACTCTTAGGGTTTGATTTAACCGTTTCTCACGAGCAAAGTATTCGGGTCCTAACTCCGATTATTGACAAAATCATTGAAAATCGCGCCCAACAAGATTCCAAAGCCATGAGTGGAGTATTGGCAGATTTAATTCCCGCTGCTATTGCTGAAGAAATCCGGCGATCGCCCCGTGAAGTCGCTAAAGCCTTGGCTCCAGAAGTGAGTCTAGCCATTGAAGAGCAAATTCGGATTGACCGCCATGCGATCGCCAAAGCCCTTGGCCCGGAAATGGGCCCCGCCATTAAAGAGCAAATAGAATGTGAACGGGAAGCCATGGTTGATGCCCTCTATCCTGTCATTGGCAATACCATTGCCAAATATATGGGTGATGTCATCAAATCCATTAATCAAAAGGTAGAAAGCACCTTCACCTTAAAGGGAATTAAACGAAAAATTAAAGCCAGAGTGCAAGGCGTTTCTGAGGCAGAACTCATTTTCCAAGAATCAATGCCCTTTACTATCCGGGCTATTCTTCTCATTCACAAAGCTTCGGGTCTAGTAATTAGTGAATACCAACCCTCAGAAGCCAACCCACTAGAATCAGACATGCTAGCTGGAATGCTCACCGCTATTCGCAGTTTTGTCAATGACTGTATTTCTTCTGATGAAATGGCCTCAGAAGTCAATGAAATTGAATATGATGATTGCAAAATTATGCTAGAAGTTGCTGGTTATTCCTATCTGGCTGCGATCGTCAAAGGCGAACCCTCTAAAGCCTTCTTACAAAAAATTAGAGAAACCTATGCTTTCCTTTTGCAAAAATTTGGAGACCCCATCAGTGAATTTGATGGCGACCCCGACACCATCCCCGAACAAATCCCCGAACATTTAGAACAACTCTTTGCCCAGAGCGAGGAAAAACAGGAGGATGACTTTCCTTGGGCCTTAATCATCCTCATTCTAGGGGCGATAGGAGCAATTTCTATCCCTTGGATTTGGACTTCTCACCAATGGCAAAAAGCACATAACCTAGAAGTCCAAACCCGTCAAGCTTTGCTCTCATCTCCAGAACTCTCTGTTTATGCCATTACTCCCAATGTCAATCGGGAAACGATCCAATTAAACGGCAGAGTCCCCAACGAATATTTGCGCTTAAAAGCCGGACAAATTGTATCAGAAATTATTCCCGATATCACCTTAGATAACGATATTGTAGCAGTTAATCTTCCTCCTGATTTAGATGCAGCCGCTACAGAAGTAAATCGGATCGTTGAAGTCCTCAATCAACTCGATGGAGTCAGTATTACAGCTACCTATAATCAAGGAAATGTCACTCTTTCAGGAACAGTCGTTGAAATTACCGATCTAGAAAAAATACTAGACTCTTTAGAGGGAATTACTGGAGTAAGTAGTGTCTTTAGTCGCATTCAACTCCAAGCATCTCCATTGGAAACAAAGTTTTACTTTGAATCAGGTTCTAATAAACTGCATCCAGCGGATCGGGCTGAAGGCATACCCAAGATTGCTCGATTTTTAAACCAATATCCAGAATTTGATTTAATGATTATAGGACATAGCGATAAGATCGGTGGTTGGGGTGAAAATCAAAAGCTCTCTTGGCAACGAGCAGAAGCGGTGAAAATGGCCTTACAACAACAAGGCATTTCAGCCCAACGCCTCAAAATCCAAGGAACCACAGAACCCCCACCCGGGATCAACTCTACGGATGCGCTGGCTTTAAGTCGCTGTGTTCGGTTTGAGTTATTTCGTCCGATTAAAGTAGGAAATTAAAATGGCTAAAATTTCTAAAAAAATTTGTATGGTTGGGGACTTCAGTGTGGGTAAAACCAGTCTGATTCGCCGGTTCGTTGATGGTCAATTTGATGATAAATATTTATCTACCGTGGGGGTAAAAATTTCCCGTAAAGAAGTTAATCTTCCTGAAGGAGCAGAGTTACAATTGCTAATTTGGGATATTGAAGGGCAAACTAAATTTAAGGCGATCGCTCCCAGTTATCTGCAAGGAGCAAAAGGAGCGATTATTGTCGCCGATGTTAGCCGACAAGAAACGATAGAGAACATCTCCAATCATCTCAATTTATTCGCGAAAGTTAACCCCAAGGGTAAAATGGTTGTTGCGCTCAATAAAGCGGACTTAGTCGATGACCAAAAACTAGAAGCCCTCTTGAAAAACAATCAATATCCTGACCAACCCGTGATTAAAATCTATGGAACGTCAGCCAAAAGTGGAGATAATGTTAATCAACTCTTCCAAGATTTAGCTCAGGCAATTCTGGCGATCAAGTAATTCATGTGTCAACTGATTGTTCCCCATCATATTGAATATTTAATTTTAAACCAAGAGTTGATTGTTCAGGACTATTCCGTGGGCGCAGAACGCTTTATTGGAGAGGAAATAGCGTTAAGAACTGGGGAAATATTACATCAGTATTTTCCCGAAACAGTTGGTTTAGAAGACATCTTAGATTCAGTGCTGACTGGAGAACTCGATAGCTTTGATCTCAAGGCGATTGCACGTTCCCTGAACCCAGAAACTCAGTTGTATATTGACCTCTATTTTATTCCCAATCCCAAACCTAGTGAACATCACCGTCTAATTTTATTTCTCGAAGACGTGACGGCACAGATGGAATTGGAACAGAGGTTGGTGCAAGCGACGAATGAAAACGCGATCGTTATCTATCGACTACAAGAGAGAACCACAGAATTAGCCGCAGCGAACCAAGAAATCGATCACCTCAATCAACAACTTAAGTCAGAAAATATACGCCTATCCGCAGAATTAGAAATTCTTGAGGAAATGCAGCAATTAATTCTGCCTAAACCCGAAGATTTAGCTAGTATCCCAGAACTGGATATTGCCGGATATATGCAACCGGCTGATGAAGTGGGAGGTGACTATTATGATGTCATTTCCATGGATGGCGCAATCACAATTGCCATTGGCGATGTTACTGGTCATGGCTTAGAAAGTGCTATTCTGATGCTCATGGCTCAAAGTGCTGTTCGTACCCTCAAGGAGATCAAAGAAAATGACCCCATTTCCTTTTTAGACTTCCTCAACCGAACCATTTATAAGAATGTAGAACGCATGGGAATAGATAAAAATTTAACTTTATGTCTATTAAATTATGCGGATGGAGAATTAACGATCAGCGGCCAACATGAAGAAGTGATTCTTGTACGTCAAGGAGGAAAAATTGAGCGGATTGATACAATAGACTTAGGGTTACCGATTGGCTTAGATTACAACATTGCTGAATTTATTAGTTATACTAGAGTTAAGCTAAATGCAGGAGATGGTGTGGTACTCTACACAGATGGTATTACAGAAGCGAGAAATAGGAGTAAGAAGCGTTATGGAATAGAAAGATTATGTCAAATAATTAGCCAGAACTGGCAGGATAACTCTAATCAAATCAAAGAAGCTATTATTGAAGATTTACAGCAGTTTATTGGATCGGAAAAAATATGGGATGATATCACTTTTGTCGTTTTGAAAAAAACCGTTCAATATGATTTATGAAACAAATAAACCAAGCTTCTTCTATGGTTACTCTTTAAATATAATTGGACGACTTATAACTCAGTATATCAACTCAGAATATGGAAAAAATTTTAGGTGATTTTATTAAAGAATTTCCCCCAGAACATGATTCTTTAGAATTAACATTTACTCCCAGTTCACAACCGCAAAAAAAACGATGGAAGAATAATCGATTATCAGCGTACTTTCTAGCTGACTATTTTTCCAGTTTTTTGCCTCTAGATGACGATCAGCGTCGAGTTGCAGAAAGTAAAGCATCTGTGAGCTATATTGCCAATGAACTGCTGGAAAATGCCATTAAATTTCACGATCCATCTGTGAACTGTAAAGTGATGTTTGGAATTCATTTTATTCAACAGCAAGACCAGAGTATTGTTGCGGCCATTTTTGCTACTAATACAGTTCAGTCCCAAACTATTATCTCTTTTGAAGAGTTTATCGATCAATTGTTGAACGCAGACTTAGAAGAATTGTATATCGATCAAGTAGAGAAGAGTCTTGAAGAGGATAGTAATGCATCAGGCTTGGGATTAATTAGTATGATGAAGGATTATGGAGCTACTCTAGGATGGAAAATAACAGATTCTCGTGCAGGGAGCGATTTTGTCAGCATTACTACTATGGCTAAAGTGAAAGTTTAATCGCTTATGAATATCAAGGAAGATTGAATGAGGTGAATATGGATTTTCAGCAGATTGATACTAAGGAATATCAGGTTTATTATAATCCAGAATCAATGACGATTGATTTTACGGGTGAACTGAGTCTGAATGGAGCATCTGAATACGATCCGATTAAGGATTTTTTGGAGAAAATAGCGGATTCTGAACCTCCCCATTTAACTTTAAACTTAAAAGAGTTGAGCTTTTTGAATAGTTCAGGGATCAGCTTAATTACTAAATTCGTGATTGGATTACGAAAAAAACCAAAAATTCAATTGACGGTGAAAGGTTCTGTGGATGTTGCTTGGCAAAGTAAATCGCTTAAGAATTTGCAAAAGTTTTTGCCGAACTTGGAGTTAATTGTTGAGTAAGAAACATAGTGATTTAAGCGTGATAAATATATGTCAAAAACCATGGTTCCCAAACATCTAGAATATGCGATCTTAGATCGAGAGTTGATCATTTTGGATTTCTCCGATGATGCCGATCGATTGGTTGGTGGTGAAGACCCATTAAAGACTGGGGAATCTTTTCAATTTTATTTTCCTGAAACTTATGGAATAGAAGAAATTCTAGAGTTGATTGTGTTGGGGGAACAAGATGGTTTTGATATTAAGGCGATTTCTCGCTCGTCTGATGTAAATCATCCTTTATATGTCGATCTCTATTTTATTGCTAATCCCCACAGTGAGGGTTTTCAGGAATTGATTGTGTTCCTGGAAGATGTGACGGAACGAATGAATCTAGAGCAAAGTTTGGTGCAGGCAACGAATGAAAATAGTATTGTAATTAATGCTTTAGCGAAGTCTGAGAATTATATCCAGCAGCTTATTCACTCCATGGCAGAAGCGTTAATTGTGACGAATCATTTGGGAGAAATAAAAACGGTTAATCCTGCGGTATATGATTTGCTTGAATATAGTAAGGAGGAACTGATTGGTAAACCCATTCGGGATCTTTTAGGAGACCACCCATTAAGTCATGAGTGGGTTTCTAATGAAAAGTTTTTGCACGGGGAAGTCTTAACGGATATTGATGTATTAATTCCCAATAAACGGGGGGAAAATTTCTCAATGGCTTTTTCTTGTGCGGCTTTGGATACGGATGTCCCTACTTTAAAGGATATCTTGTATGTGGGACGAGATATTACCAAAACTAAACAGGCGCAAAAACGGCTCTATATTCAGTATAGTGTGGCGCGGGTCTTGTCACGATCGCTGATGCTTGATGAAGCCTTACCCAATATCCTGCGCGTGTTGGTGGAAAATTTAGAGTGGGATATGGGGGTTTATTGGATTCCCAAACAAATTAAGGATCGTAACGATAACTTGATCCCGACGAATAGACTGTTGCGCCAAACCCTATGGAAAATGCCTGAGGCTGAATTCCCCAGGTTATCTAAACTCACAGAAGCGACTCTCACTCTAGGGGAAGGATGGTTAGGGAAGATTTACCGGGATAATCAACCCCGATGGATTACCCATATAGAATTGGAGAGAGAAACACTACAGAAAGAATTAGGGGCGATCGAGAAGGTTAACGCGATTGTGGGTTTTCCGGTTTCTAGTGATGAAGATAAGTTGGGAATGATTACTCTATTTAGTCAAGCGACGCAACCGATGGATGAAGAGTTGGTGCAAATGCTGGCAGGGATTGGGAACCAACTGTGCCAATTTATTAAGCGTAAGAAAATAGAGATTTCCCTGTTTTATCAGAAGAAACAAACGGAAAAACTGCTGCATAATATTCTGCCGGCGAGAATTGCGGAATTGCTCAAGAAAACGTCAGGAGCGATCGCGGAATATTTTGAGGAAGTAACGGTTCTGTTTGCCGATATTGTCGGCTTTACCAAGCTCTCAGAAGAGAAAACTGCTTCTGAATTGGTCGCTTTACTCAATCGCATCTTTTCTAAGTTCGACCAATTGACCGAAGATTATCGCCTAGAGAAAATCAAAACGATTGGTGATGCGTATATGGTTGTGGGAGGACTGCCAACACCGCGCCACGATCATGCTGAGGCGATCGCCAATATGGCTCTGAAGATGCAAGAGGCAATGGCTGAACTCAACCAAGATATGAATACCAGTTTCCAAATCCGCATTGGCGTAAATAGCGGTCCTGTGGTCGCTGGAGTGATTGGCAAAAAGAAATTCAGCTATGATTTATGGGGCGATACGGTCAACACTGCTAGCCGCATGGAGTCCCATGGCATTCCTGGACAAATTCAAGTCACCCGCACAACCTATGAAGCGCTGAAGTTAAATTACTATCTTCAACATCGCGGCAAGATTAACATTAAAGGTAAAGGAGAAATGGACACTTATATGCTCACTGGGAAGCGACTGAATCCCTGAGCGGGAACGATTGGTTTCTCATTTGAACATGCTATATAACCTGAGTTCGGGATAAGGAAAGGAGGATGGAGTAACCTGAGTTCGGGATAAGGGGAGAAGGAACAATGATGATTGGTTGGGCTTGATTGTGAGATCTCTTTGGGGGACTAGTCCCCCAAACCCCCTACTGGGGAACGAGAGCGTTCCCCAGACCCCTCGCGTAAGGAGTGGTGGCTCGGAGCGCAAACTCGATTGACTCGATCTGCTTAAGGGGTGACAAGGAGGCTAAAAACTAGACTGTATAAGGGATAGAG
>NZ_JAGHZH010000173.1:0-40590 GCF_017746885.1 Roseofilum sp. SBFL
GATGGAGTTAGAGTGGAAATACTCATTCACCATCGACCAGGAACGATCTAGATAGTCTTTCCAGTTTTGCACCTATTTTGCACCTATTTCCTTTTTAAGGTTTTAGGATGCAAACCAGGTATAGCTTCTAGCCATTCAAATAGCGTTAGCTAATTAATGGGTCACCGGTTCGAGCCCCGTTACGTCCATCCCAGTCACAGCAAGGGTTTCAGCGATTCGGATTTGGGGGGGGGAAAATTGCCCTGTACCAAAATCGTACCACTTTTGGGCATGTTTTTTCTGGGGATAGAACTCACTAGCCCTTACAGGGGGCGCAATCTGGATTGAAAATTCCGATCCCAAATCGTACCAGTTTGGAGGGGTTTAATAGAGGTTGGGGAAGGTTTGGGTGGTTAAGGGTTTGGTTCCTGAGTAAAAGCGGATGACGGTTTCAATTTTGTCGCCAATGAGGTGGGCAATGGTGGGGAAGGGGACTCCATGTTCGTGATGGATGTTGGTGACGAAGGAATGGCGTAGGCAGTAGGGGCGTAGGCGCTTGCGGATTTCTCCTTCGGCTACTAAGGAGTGGAGGACGCAATTCCAGACCCGACTAGAAAAGTTGCTTTGGTCGATGTGCTTCTTGTGAGGTGAGGGGAAGACTAAGCCCGATCGCCTCTTTCGCTCCTCTAATAGGTCCTGAAGGGCTAGGGAGATGGGGATGTTTCGGATGAGGTGGTTTTTGGTGTACGGCTTGAGGATGTTTTTAGAAAAGACTTTGGTGATGGAAGCTTCGCAACTAGCCTGGGGCCAAAACAAGTCAGACCACAGCAGGGAGATCGCCTCTTCGGGTCTGCACCCGGTATAAGCGAGGAAACAGACATAGGGGTAATAGTAGCTGTGAGGAACTGGGGCAAAGGGAGAGGAAAACCGGTCGGTTTTAAACGCTTGCAAGATGGCTTTGACCTCCTCTGGGGGAAACCATTCGATTGGCCGCTTTACTCTTTTGGGCAATTGGGGTTTGAGTTTGGTTTCGGGCAGGTGCAACCGGATGGCTGGTTGCAGTGACTCGAAATGACGGTGGCAGGTCGCGATCGCGTTCGCTTTAGCGTAAGCCGCTTCGATGCTTGCTTTGCTGATGGCTCCTGGAATGGACAAATGGTATCGCTTCTCTGAAAATGTCCATCGAAGTTGGATAGACCCGCCTCGATTAATTAGACTGATGCGTTTAGCGACGCGATCAAATGTGCCGATCGATGCGGGTGATGTGCCACCCCTGCACCCATCCCTTCTTGTCTTTGATGCCAGCACTCTCATCGATGTAAACCGGGTCGGGCTGTGGTCTCCACTCTTTCAAACCATTGACAATGGGGATCTTTAAGGTTTCCCGAGCAAACTGGGTGAGCCGGCTGCCAGCGAAAACATTCTTGTGAACTCGTTGCACTTCCACTAATTCCCAGTACCCGTCTAAGGGGACGTAGACGCGATCGCCCTTCTTGGGTAATTCAGGGTTGGGTGAGGGTTGCGATCGATCCGGAGGCTTGGGGATGGAGAGAAACTTCCTCAACAAGCGCCAGGGGATAAAAAGCTTATCTGTCTGTGTGGGCAGCCTTTTCTTATCCCACATGTTAGAGCCGAGGTCTCCCAAGTTTATCGAATCATTCGCTCTAGCGGTGACCAACACTCGGTTACCCCTTATTTCGTGAACCAACCCACAACAGGGAACCGGCTTCTCTGTGAATAAGTTCTCAATCAAGAATCCCCTGCGATCGCCCACCTTTAACGCCTCAGTCCCTGGCGTTGAGTCTGTAACGGAATGTAACGGCGTGCTATCAATTTCCTCTGAACTTTCGCAATAATCATCGTTTTCAGCGAGTTGATCCGCAATTTTTTGCATTTTCCGGTTTGGGGAAATCATCGCGTTTTGCTGGATCAACTGGATCTTTAAAGTTGTCCTCGTGCTGCACATTGCTGAAGGGACTAGACGAGCATCGGGATGAAAGCCGGCCAATCTTGGGAGTACTCTTCGAGAAGAAACTTCGCGTCTACCATGCCTCCAAGATCGAAACAATTGCCAGAACTGACTAGAATTCGATACAATCATTATCCACATCAAATTCGGGGCGGGTAAATACACAGCACTCTCTGGATTCGCTTGTCCCGACAGAAAGCAAGATCCCTGCCAACATCCAGCAGTAATTGATACGAAATCTTATCGATCAATAGGGATATGATGTCTGCATCGCTGAGTTGACCAGCTCCTATAGCACAAAAAGCACGCAGCGTCAGAAACTCCCAATCCAAAAATACCTTTGATGAATCCCATGGACAGAATTTTAACTCAAGATCAACTGCATCCACTAACTGGTTCTTCCGACCTGGGGACTTCAGGACGAGAAGAAAAAGTTTTACGCCAACTCACAGAAGAACGAGATGCCTGTGGGGTGGGAGTCATTGCCCATCCCCAAGGGATTGCCAGCCATGATTTAATTACCAAAGCCTTATCGGGTTTAACCTGTCTCGAACATCGGGGAGGTTGTAGCGCCGATCGAGACTCTGGAGATGGGGCGGGGGTAATGACCGGTATTCCCTGGGACTTATTCCAAGACTGGAGCCAGACAGAAGACATTACGCTGCCAAGTCCTAGCCATATGGGAGTGGCAATGGTCTTTTTACCCCAGGATGGATCGGCCCGCAACAAAGCCAAAGCCTTATTTGAACAACATCTGAGAGAAGAAGGGTTGAAGCCACTTGGATGGCGCGTGGTTCCAGTTAACTTGGAGATTTTAGGGCCCCAAGCACGGGAAAATGAACCACAAATTGAGCAATTACTCGTTGAGTCTCCAAATCTATCGGGACAGGAGCTAGAGCGCCTGTTGTATTTAACTCGGAAGAAAACCCATTTAGATGCCGATCGCTCCGGAGTTGAGATCTATATTGTTTCCTTTTCTACTCGCCAAATTCTCTACAAAGGCATGGTACGCTCCGTTATCTTGGGAGACTTTTACCTAGATCTGAAAAATCCTCTCTATACCAGCAGTTATGCTATTTTTCACCGTAGATTCAGTACAAACACGATGCCAAGATGGTCGTTAGCCCAACCCCTACGAATGTTGGGGCATAACGGGGAAATTAACACCCTCTTGGGCAATTTGAACTGGATGCGGACTCGCGAAATCGAATTTACCTCACCCGTATGGGGCGATCGCCTGAAAGAACTGCTTCCTCTGACCAACCGCAGCGCCTCCGACTCGGCTAACCTCGATAATGTCTTCGAGTTGATGGTACTCTCCGGACGCACCCCCATGGAAGCCTTAATGATCCTGGTTCCCGAAGCCTTCCACAATCAACCGGCTTTAGACAATCGTCAAGAAATTATCGACTTTTACGAATACTATGCCGGCATCCAAGAACCGTGGGATGGCCCAGCCCTACTGGTGTTTAGCGATGGTCGCTATGTGGGAGCAGCCCTAGACCGCAATGGTCTGCGCCCAGCTCGCTACAGTTTAACCAAAGATGGCTATATTGTGATTGCTTCGGAAACCGGTAGTATTCTCCTGGATGAATCCGAGGTCATCGAAAAAGGTCGCTTAGGCCCGGGACAAATGATGGCCATTGACCTGGAAAATCACCAAGTACTGCACAACTGGGAAATTAAACAACAGGTCGCCAGTCAATATCCCTATGGAGAATGGCTGAAAGCAGGAACCCACGATCTTGCCGAACTGCCTTGGGATACTCACCTAAACCTAGACGAGAAAACTCTACTCAGATCCCAAACTGCTTTTGGCTATACCTCGGAAGATGTGGAAATGGTGGTACAGTCCATGGCTGAACTGGGCAAAGAGCCAACCTTCTGCATGGGGGATGATATTCCCTTAGCAGTGCTGTCCCAGAAACCTCATGTGCTGTATGACTACTTTAAGCAGCGCTTCGCTCAGGTCACGAACCCCCCCATTGACCCCCTGCGGGAAAAATTGGTGATGTCTCTGCAAATTCGTTTAGGCGACCATCCTAACCTGCTCGATCCTCAGTCCCGGAAAACGACCCAATTGCGCCTGCCGACACCGATTTTAAGTGAGGCGGAGTTATCAACGCTGGAACATTCCCTACTCAAAGCGCGGGAGGTTTCCACATTGTATCCGGTGGGAGAATCCCTGAAGGTTGCCATTGACCAACTGTGCGATCGCGTAGATACCGCAGTCAGAGAAGGCGCGAAAGTGGTTGTTCTTACAGACCGCAATATTACCCTCGACCAAACCTATATTCCGCCCCTAGTGGCAACCGGTGCAGTTCACTACCATTTGATTCGCAATCAACTGCGCTGTGAAACCTCCATTGTGATCGATACAGCTCAATGTTGGAGTACCCATCATGTGGCCTGTTTAGTGGGCTATGGTGCGTCGGCAGTGTGTCCCTATCTAGCTTTAGAAACGGTGCGTCATTGGTGGAGCAGCGATCGCACCCAAGGGTTTATGGAGCGCGGCAAACTGCCCAAGATCTCCATGGAACAAGCCTTAGATAACACCCGCCATGCGATCGAGTTGGGACTGCTGAAGATTTTATCGAAAATGGGGATTTCTCTACTCTCTTCCTATCATGGGGCACAGATTTTTGAGGCGATCGGTATTGGTGAAGAGTTGCTGGATCTAGCCTTTGAAGGAACAGTATCGCGCGTTGGCGGTTTATCTCTGGATGAATTAGCCCAAGAAACTCTACAATTTCATGCCAAGGCGTTCCCAGAACTCGAAGGCAAAAAACTGGAAAATCGCGGTTTTGTTCAGTATCGTACCGGCCTAGAATATCACATGAATTCTCCGGAAATGTCCAAGGCTCTCCACAAGGCCGTTCGCGCGGTAGGGGCGGGTTCACCAAAATCTGGGTTGGATGACCAAAAATCCCCTGAACCCGCCCCTACCTCTGGTGGTAATAACGGTAAACTCTCCCCTACAGAGGCACGCGCAGGATATGACCATTACGAGTTGTACCAAAAAATGCTGCAAGAGCGTCCCCCTTGTGCCCTGCGGGATTTACTGGAGTTTCGCCCCGATACTCAATCTATTCCCCTCGAAGAAGTAGAACCGGTCGAAAACATTGTTAAACGGTTCTGTACCGGGGGAATGTCCCTAGGAGCCTTGGGACGGGAAGCCCATGAAACTTTAGCGATCGCCATGAACCGTCTGGGCGGTAAATCGAACTCTGGAGAAGGGGGCGAAGATCCCTTGCGCTATACCACCCTTCACGATGTCGATGGTGAAGGAAATAGTGCTAGTTTTGCCCACCTCAAGGGTCTGCAAGCTGGAGATACGGCCAGCAGTGCCATTAAACAGGTGGCTTCGGGGCGCTTTGGCGTGACTCCTGAATACCTGATGAATGGCAAGCAGATTGAGATTAAGATGGCCCAAGGAGCCAAACCCGGAGAAGGGGGCCAACTTCCCGGTAAAAAGGTGAGTCCCTATATCGCCATGTTGCGGAGATCTAAACCCGGTGTACCTCTGATTTCTCCTCCTCCCCACCACGATATTTATTCCATTGAAGATTTAGCACAGCTTATTTTTGACCTGCATCAAATTAATCCGAATGCAGGCGTGAGTGTCAAACTGGTGTCAGAAGTTGGTATCGGTACAGTTGCCTGTGGAGTCGCTAAAGCTAATGCCGATATTATCCAAATTTCCGGCCACGATGGTGGAACGGGTGCGAGTCCCCTGAGTTCGATTAAACATGCGGGAGTGCCCTGGGAATTGGGCGTAACTGAAGTGCATCGGATGCTGATGGAAAATGGATTGCGCGATCGCGTTTTGCTCCGGGCTGATGGCGGTCTCAAAACTGGCTGGGATGTTCTCATGGCCGCACTCTTGGGAGCTGAAGAATATGGATTTGGCTCCATTGCCATGATTGCCGAAGGCTGCATTATGGCTCGCATTTGCCACACCAATAATTGCCCCGTGGGAGTGGCAACCCAACAGGAGAGACTGCGCCAGAAGTTTACCGGTATCCCCGGTCATGTGGTCAACTTCTTCTATTTTGTCGCTGAAGAAGTACGTCAACTCTTGGCTCGGTTGGGCTATCGTTCCTTAAACGAAATTATCGGTCGTGCTGACCTATTGCAGGTGCGGAATGTGGAGTTAGCGAAAACTAACCATATTCATGTCCTGTCCCTAATTGACGATTTACCTGATACTAGAAGCGATCGCAGTTGGCTGGGCCACGGCCCCGTTCACTCCAACGGCCCGGTTTTAGATGATGACATCTTAGCCGATGCCCAGATTAAATCCGCTATTTCTGAACAAGGCAAGGTGAGCAAAACCTGGAAAATTGTCAACACTGACCGCTCCGTAGGAGCGCGAATCTCTGGTGAAATTGCCCGTCGCTACGGCAATAGCGGCTTTAGCGGAGAGTTGAAACTGTCCTTTACCGGCAATGCGGGGCAAAGTTTTGGTGCATTTAATTTACCCCGAATGCACCTGCACCTGACCGGAGATGCGAATGATTATGTGGGTAAAGGAATGCATGGGGGCGAAATTGTCATCGTTCCAGCAACCAATGCAACATTTGACCCCTCGGAAAATGTCATTGTCGGCAATACCTGTCTCTATGGTGCAACCGGCGGTACTCTGTTTGCCAATGGTCAAGCTGGAGAGCGTTTTGCGGTTCGCAACTCCCTCGGCAAAGCTGTCATTGAAGGGGCGGGCGACCACTGCTGCGAGTATATGACGGGTGGTGTGGTTGTGGTTCTCGGATCGACTGGCCGCAATGTGGGGGCAGGGATGACCGGAGGATTGGCTTATATTCTTGATGAAGATGAGAATTTCCCGGAAAAAATTAATACCGAGATTGTGACCCTTCAACGGGTAACCTCGAAGGTGGGTGCAGCGTCTGTGCGAGAGTTGATTGAGTTGCACTATTCCCGCACGGGAAGTCCGAAAGCCAAGATGATTTTAGAGAACTGGGAAACCTATTTGCCTAAGTTCTGGCAAGTCGTTCCTCCTTCGGAAGCTAATTCTCCAGAGGTGAATGATAATCTGGTTGTGGATAAGGTGGCTGTTGAGGCTTAATTTACATCAGGGGTCAATGCTTGTTGACCCCTAATCGTTAACGTTTTTTAGACTAACCTGAGTTCGGGATAAGGAAAGGAGGATGGAGTAAGCTGAAAGTTACCAAACATCAGCACCATCCTCCACAATGACTACTAGCTTAGAAGAACTGTATCTAAGGGGCGGGGCCGCTTCAACTCAACGGATGCCACATCACTCCTATTTTCTACGGAAACTGTACTTAGGGCATCAGAAGAGAGAGCATTTCTTTCTTTTCCCTCTCCTCTAACCCACTGGAACTGTTGTCTTGTCTATTCTTTATTTCCCTCCTTATCTACATCGATGGAGCTGGCTGTTTAACGATCTCTGACTTGGCCCGATCTCCTACTCTCTTAAGATACAAGGGGCGGGTTTCAAACCTGCCCCTACAACAATGTCTCATTGTTAATCGAATTCACTATATCTTGACTGGCTAGAAAAGCTTGGTCTTGAATAGAAGTTACTGTAGAATTTTCACGAATCACTTCCGCGAGGGTGATACTTTCGAGTTCTGCCCTCCAAGGATGTAAATCAACATCATTGAGATAAAAGAAGCGATCGCCCCTTCTACATCTAAGGTACGGTAGCGAGTATAACCTCGGTTGTAGTAAGCTTGTGTAAGATTAGGGTCTAACTCCAGTGCTTGATCAAAATCAGCGATCGCTTCTGCATAATTTCCGGCTTCAAAGTTAGCAGTAGCTCGATTATTGTAAACCTCTGCTTGCTTGGCATTCTTAGCCAAAACTTCAGTATACTCTGCAATCGCTTCAGTATAATTTCCCTGTTCTGCGTGGGCTATCCCTTGAGAAAACTGGCGAGATTTTAAGTATCTCAACGTTAAGAATGTGCCCAAACTGCCAATAATCGAGAGAGCAGTGTAAACGGCGATCGCTTTGTGCAAAGATTTTATGATATTTTCTCCGAAGAATTGATGAATAAGAATGGATAGATCCTGTAGAGGTGAGAGGTACATCGCCCCTACATAATGAAAAATTGACAACATAATTTTAGTAATTCTCATTAGGATGTATGATCCCGCCGAGCCTACTGTAGGGGCGAAAAGTTTTTCGCCCCTACGACTTTTTTCGACAGATTAAACGGCAACGGTTGCTTCTAAGTGATTTAAGCGCTCTGCCAAAAGACTCTCTAACTGTTCTAAGGCTTTAGAGAATCCTTTAATCCCTTCGTCGAGTTTTTCTGAAGCCATGGGATCTTCAGCGTGCATTTTGTCGAAGGTGTCCTTATCCATGGGGATTTTTTCGATCGCCATTTCCTGAGCTGCATCTGGACAGAGTTTTCTTGGTAATTCCCCAACCGTTGCATCGAGTTCCCCTAGGAGTTTCGGGGAAATCGTGAGTAGATCGCATCCCGCTAATTCAGTGATTTCGCCAATGTTGCGGAAACTGGCTCCCATGACTTCCGTGGAATAGCCAAATTTCTTGTAGTAGTTGTAGATTTTAGTGACCGACAATACACCGGGATCTTCGGCAGAGGGATAGCTATCGCGTCCCGTTTGTTTCTTGTACCAGTCTAAAATCCGACCCACAAAGGGGGAGATTAGGGTAACTCCGGCTTCTGCGCAGGCGATCGCCTGGTGGAATCCAAACAAGAGGGTTAAATTACAATGGATACCTTCTTTTTCCAGAATTTCTGCTGCTTGGATGCCTTCCCAAGTGGAAGCAATTTTAATTAAGATGCGATCGCGAGATACCCCAGCCGCTTCATATTGGGCGATAATGTCTCTAGCTTTGGCGATCGTGCCTTCCGTATCATAGGATAAGCGAGCATCTACTTCTGTAGACACCCGTCCGGAGATAATATCCAAGATTTTTAGCCCAAATTCGACAGCTAGGCGATCGAAGGCTAAATTAGCCACCTCCTGAATCGTTGCTGCATTTCCTAAGTCTTTTCTGGCTTTTTTCACCGTACTATCGACAATCTCTTGATATTCCGGCATTTGAGCGGCTGCAGTAATCAAAGAGGGATTCGTGGTCGCATCGCGGGGGGTGAATTTTTCCATCGATTGCATATCCCCCGTATCGGCAACTACAACTGTCATTTGGCGCAGTTGTTCGAGTAACGTCTGACTCATATTATCTCCTAATAACGATTGAATTAGGCAAGTCTTTGGAAAGATACAACTTGCCTAATTCAATCATAGGAATTCGAGTTCTGTCCTGAAATTAAATAACCCTTAAAAATTTAGGGGGTATGGCAAAAAAGTTTAAGGATTATTTTAGGATTAAAGTATAGCGCTTCACGAATTACCCATGACTAGCACGTAGGGCTTACATTTCATGACGTTTAAGCCGTCGCAAGCGATCAGAATAACTCCGGAGCACCTCTAGGGCAAATTCTGGCGTTTCTTGCACCGCAAATAAAAAGCGCCCTTTATCGATAAATGCTAGGGTGCAATCAGTTTTTGCTACTGCGGTAGAAGCGCGAGTCCCTTCGTGATGCACTAAAGCACCTTCCCCAAATACATCACCCTTTTCAATAGTTTCGACAACTTCACCATTGACTTTTAATTCCACCGTTCCTTCAATGATGCCATACATATGTTGCCCTTTATGGCCATCTTCAAAGATAATATCGCCCACCTTAAAGTGGCGTGGTTCGGGTTGTTTTTGAAATAATTTAATCGTTTCTAGCGCAGCCATAAACACTCAATTTACCTCCTATTGTGTTTAATCTATGCCTTGACTCATTTCAAGGGCAAGGGGCTGGGGGCCCCTTTTTTTAGTTCTTCCTCTCCAGAGATTAAGTGATTACGGTGGGTTTTTCTCTGCCGGTTAAAGCTTGGATTTGAGCAATTTCGTCAGCGAGTTCAATTAAAGAAGCTAAAGCCTCTTGTGGGTCTTGATGATGTGCTTTAGAATCGGGTTCATATCGTTCTAAATACACGCGCAAAGTTGCCCCTTGGGTTCCAGTTCCGGATAAACGGAAGACAATACGCGAGCCATCGGTAAACCCAATGCGAATCCCTTGTTTCGTTGCTACACTACCATCTATGGGGTCAGTATAGCTGAAGTCATCGGCATATTTGACTTCATACTTTCCATACTGTTTTCCTTGGAGTGTAGGAACGAGAGAGCGCAAGTTTTCCATTAAGGTATTAGCGGGTTTAGTCTCTACTCCTTCATAGTCATGACGAGAATAGTAATTCCGACCGTAGGTTTGCCAATGTTCTTGGACAATTTCCTCGACAGATTGCTGTTTAACCGCGAGGATATTGAGCCAAAATAAAACGGCCCAGAGACCATCTTTTTCGCGTACGTGATTGGAACCGGTTCCAAAACTTTCTTCGCCGCAAAGGGTGGCTTTTCCAGCATCGAGAAGATTACCAAAGAATTTCCAGCCGGTGGGCGTTTCGTAACAGTCGATACCCAGTTTTTCGGCCACGCGATCTGGTGCTTCACTGGTGGGCATGGAACGGGCAATGCCGGCTAGGCCTTCTTTGTATCCGGGGACGAGGGTGGCGTTGGCGGCGAGGACGGCTAAACTATCGCTAGGGGTAACAAAAAAGTGGTTGCCCAATATCATATTGCGATCGCCGTCTCCATCAGACGCTGCACCAAAGTCAGGTGCATTATCTCCATAGAGAATCTCGACTAAATCATGGGCGTAGACTAAGTTCGGATCGGGATGACCGCCACCAAAGTCTTCTAGGGGAACTCCATTTTGCACGGTTCCCGCAGGTGCTCCGAGACGAGTTTCAAACAGTTCTTTGGCATAGGGCCCGGTAACGGCGTGCAGGGAGTCCATACACATGCGAAACTGGCCAGAACTGAGGTAATCGCGAATCACGTTAAAGTCAAACAGGGACTCCATCAACTCGGCATAGTCAGCAACCGAGTTAATCACCTCGACGCTCATATCTCCTAGTTTGAAGCTGCCTAACTGGTCAAGATTGAGGTCGGCCGCTTCTAAGATTGTATAGCGATCGATGGTTTTGGAGCGATCGTAAATGGCGCTGGTCACCTTTTCTGGAGCTGGCCCGCCATTACTGACGTTATACTTCACGCCAAAATCCCCTTCTGGCCCTCCTGGGTTATGACTAGCAGAAAGAACAATACCTCCAAATGCCCCATTTTTACGGATAATGCAAGAAGCAGCAGGAGTGGATAAAATTCCTCCTTGTCCCACTAGAGTTCGACCTACACCATTTGCGGCCGCAATTTTCAAAATCGTCTGGATAGCTGGTCGGTTATAATAGCGACTATCTCCACCTAAAACTAAGGTTTTACCCTGAAAGTCCTCTAAACTATCAAAAATGGATTGGATGAAATTTTCCAAATAATGCGGTTGTTGAAATACCGGAACCTGTTTGCGTAAACCGGAGGTTCCCGGTTTTTGGTCGGTAAACGGTTGAGTTGAAATGGTCTTTATACTCATAAAAAGCTGATGCTCGGATCTTCAGCATCTTTATTTTCGAGCATTTCGTGCCTCTTGAAGCAGGGAGTGGGAAAATCTTTGGCGCATTATGAGCAATAGTTAGGAGAGAGCGCCCCTAAAGTCCCTGAACCCTACAAATCCAGTTGACTAATAATCTCCTGTAGCACTTGTGCTGAATGATGTAGTTGTTGCTGTTCCATCTCATTGAGAGATAAATGAATGAGCTTAGTTGCGCCTTGGCAGTCTACTAAAGTCGACAATACGTCTGGCACTACAAGCGCTACTCTGGTAACTGCCCAAATAAAATGGGAATTTCTGACGGGGAGGCGATCAATCGCTAAACAGAAAAAGATTGGGTTGTGAACAGGTAACCCTATTCCACCTTGGGAGTGGCGAAACAATAATTGATTGACTGTACGTTGGCAACCCAACTTGTAGGGAAAATGCTTGCTACAGCGATGGTTTATGGTAAGGGAGCGAAAAAAGACCATTTGCTATAAATCAAGAATATTCTGCTCCCTTGCCACCGCTTCGCTCAACCATCACCTCTGCGCATTTTCCTGAGTGGAGCTGGCGATCCTAAATTGGGTCTCAAAATCCCTCTGTTTGTGGGTCAGAGTCTCGATGTTTGCGGGTCGCTACAGCTATAGTAGCATCCAGTATTTCAGCAGGGTGCTTTATAATATAGTCAACATAATTTATCTCTTCCTCATTTGGTTCATTTTTTTTATTCAGACTCATCAATGCGGTTCTCATACCAGCTTTTTTTGCGGGCATCAAATCTGCTTTTATTCTATCTCCAATATATAAAATCTCTTGAGCAGATATATTGGATAGCTGAAGAATTTTGTTAAAACCTTCGCTATTAGGTTTAGGATAATGTAACTCATCGTTAGTGATAATATGTGCAAAAATATTTATATCAATGCCTATATATCTTAGCATTTCTTTCGTATCATTGCGTTTCTTTCCACTAAATAGGGAGTGGGGTGGAAACCGTTGAGTCAACTTGTAAAAGGTTTGTTTAATGGATTCATCAGGTACGATGTAGTCTTTTACAGAAATATTACGATTTCTTAACCAAAAATCTTTATCTTTGCCCAAGCTCATAAAAACCATACAGCGACTGCCATGCTCTTCATAAGCTTGTAGACATTCCTGCTCTATCTGAGGAGTTACAGTCTGCCCGATAATTGAAGCATAAAGTTCTATAAATCGTTTTGTTTTCTTTTCATAAAAAGTAGGTAATGTTTTATAAAGAGTTTCCCCAAAATCCCACCAAATGTGTTGGATATTGTGTTGAAATTTCAACATATTGAAGTCCAGATAACGATGTTTGTTCAAAAACGTATAATAATATGAAATCATCAGCTTATGGCTCAAAGTTGTGCCCCAAGATTCCAGGCGATCGCGCCCTAAAGATCTATGATGTCAAACGTTACACCATAACTTGAGCGCAGATTACAGGTGTGATGATCGGTAATATTCGTATCACTTAATTCCAGGTTATAAAAATCGACCCGATCGTGGTCAATATAAGGCCCTGCGTGCCAGGTTCCCAGGTGCAGTTTCACGAAGCAGTTACCAGGAATATGAAAGGCTCGGATCTCATTTAGGTCAGGTTGCGGGTTTTCACTCGGTGGTGCAACGCCTAAAAACCAATCTTTACCTTCAAGCGATCCTAGGCATTGGGTGCAGTTTTGATGACGGGTAATGGCGGAAAATTGTCGCCCGTTTTGGTGCAAGCGCATGATGTAAAATCGAGGCTCTCCGCGATCGAGGATCAGTTGGGCATCCTGGAAATCATAGGGTTTGTCGTCATCAGTAGCCCAGATCGCTTGACCGTAGGGGGCGAAGTTTTCTGGGGAGATCCAGGGAGCTGGAAGGGTTTGTAATTTGAGAGGTTGGGTCATCAGACTCAAGGGGTGATAAAGAGGATAAAGAGTATACTATATAGCGCTGCATACTTGGCTAAAAATCGACGAGTTCGATAGAAGATATTTATCAAGAAACTTGTATAATGATCTACAACATTTAGAAATAGTAGAAATCATTAATTATTCCATCAAAACCTCATCATAAATATCTGTCATTGTGAAGGTTAAACCTACTGAATTTAACTCTAAACGATCGCCTTCCTCTAAAATTTCCAGAGACCAATTTCCCGCTGTATTCCGTCGATACATTTCCACCTTCATTTCCGTTTGCGACACGAGCACATATTCCTGTAAACTGGGCAAACTTTGATAATTTATCCATTTTTCTCGCCGATCTAAACTTTCAGTGGAAGGAGAAAGTACTTCCACAATTAAACAAGGACGAGTTTTATGATATTTTGCCGTATCTTGGGGGTCGCAAGTCACCATGACATCGGGATAATAAAAAATGTCTGCCGTATCGCGAGCGATAGGTATATTGACTTTCATATCTGACATGAACGTTTTACAACCACTCCCCCGCAAGCGAATGTTTAAGAGACTGACAATATTGATAGCAATCCGATTATGTGCTTCGCTACCCCCAGACATGGCGAAGATTTGACCGCCCAGATATTCATGGCGAATGGGACTTATTTTTTCTGCTTCCAGATAGTCCGGTACGGAAATAAATGCTGTAGAAACTTTCATAAATTTGTCCTATTTTGAGAGATTTCTTCCAGCATAACCGCCACCACCGGTATCGATCGCCATCTTATCCCCAAAGTAGGGAAAAACAGTTAATCTATTACCCATTATGGCGATTCTCTCTTCTATGAAGTACAGCTTGAAGGCTTAGAACCTAAGCAATGGGAGCTATTGCTAGAGTGCGTGTTGCCTATTGGCTAGGGCAAGCGCTATATCACTCTTCAAATGTTGTCGCTAACGGTTTCGGAGACAATTGAGCGACTAAAGAGGCGATCGCCTGGGTATAATGGCGATCGGAAGACGTTGCACGTAAACGGGCATTTCGTACTAAGCGCCGTTGCTCTTGTTGACTCAACTCTATCGTTACATCTGGCGTAATCCCCATTTTACTGATATCGGTTCCCTTCGGCGTGTAATAATGGGCAACGGTCACCGCTAATCCAGAGCCATCGGAGAGGGAATGAACTGCCTGCACTAAAGCTTTACCAAAGGTTTTCATTCCCACAATTTGAGCGCGATGATTATCTTGCAGAGCGCCAGTGAGAATTTCACTAGAACTAGCCGATTTTTGATCGACTAAAACCGCTAAAGGTCTTTTCGTTAAGGCAGTACGGTTAGCTCGCACAGACTCCCAATTACCATCGCGGTCAATGGTACTGACAATTGCCCCATTGTCAAGCCACATACGGGCAATTTCAATGCTTGATTCTAATAATCCCCCTGGGTTACCGCGCAAATCCAACACAAACCCATCAACGTTTTGATGTTCTAAATCTTTAATCGAGCGCTCCATTTGTTCTGCTGCGTGGGAGCTAAATTCATCTAAGCGAATATAGCCGACTCTTAGGGAACCCTCTTGTTTCACTTCATAATTAACCGCAGGTACTTCCACCGTAGCTCGGACTAATTCTAATTCAAAGGGCCCCCATCCGGGTCGGGTTAGTTTCAGTTTAACTTGACTGCCCACATCCCCCCGAATCAGTTGGCTAACCGTTTGTAGAGACATGCCTTCCGTAGACTGACCATCAATCGCTAGAATGATATCTCCAGCCAGAATCCCCGCTTTTAAGGCAGGAGAGTTTTCATAGGGTTTAACCACGGTTAATCGGCGGGTTTGGGGATGGATTTCTAAGGAAATACCCACCCCTGATAATTCCCCAGAGGTTTGCTCGGTCAGTCGTTGAAACTGCTTCGGGTCAAGAAAACGGGTATAGGGATCGTTAAGCTGTTTGAGAGCGGCTCGAATGGCTCTATAGGCTTGATCTGGACTGGTATATTGGCGATCCAGGAGATCCTGTCGCACATTTAACCAATCGACTTGATTAAAATTGGAGTCAACATACTCGCGGTTCACAATTTGCCAGGTTTCATCCACAATGGATTTGGGACTATCCTGTAGGGCTGCACTTACGGATTGACACCAGGCTGTACCCAGTAAACCTAAGCTTGCTGTGGTAGTTAAGGTGCCACTGAGCAAGGCAATCTGAAGCGGTTTTAAGCAGTTTTTATACCAATTCATTGGGATTATTCGCGATGGAGGTTAGAGAGTGAGCCGTCCTATTCGGTCTTCATCTTCATTTTATCGATTAATTTAGTCGATGAGCCGCAATACTGAATTAATCGAAGAAGGCAAAATGCTCAAGGAAGCCCTTTGAGTCTACTTCAAGGGGAAATCTCACTTTCCCTATTGTGGGCCATTTTTCCTATTGTGCGACCAGTGAACATAACATAACTTTACATCGACTCAGCAAAATGGCGATCGCCTATACTCAGAATCGCATGGATAGTCGGTTTGCTGGGAGGGGATGATGAAGATTTTGGCGCGACTCGGCTCTTGGGTGCTGCCTCGTTGGTTGCTGTTTGGCACTTTGGCAGGACTTAGTCTGATTATAGTGATTGGCAGTGGGTGGGCGATCGCCACGTCACAAAAACTTTCTGCTGCTTCCCAATCTCCCCTTGATGCCTATTTAATGCTAGGGGGGAGTATTCGCCGAGAAGTCCATATGACGCAAGTTGCCAAAGATGATCCTAACATTCCTATTTTAATCTCCCAAGGAGCTGACGATCCGTGCATTATTCGCCTATTTGAAGTTAATGCAGCTCCCCAAAATCAAGTGTGGTTAGAACGCTGCGCCCATTCCACCTTTGAAAACTTTTACTATACATTACCCATTCTGAAACAATGGGGAGTTCACCACGTGCAAACGATCACCTCTGCTCGGCATCTCCCCCGCGCCCAATGGTTAGGACAAATTATCCTTGGTAGTCATGGCATCTGGATGGAAACATATACGGTCAAAGAACAAGGCATTCCTGGCAATACAGAATCGAGTTTAAAAACTGGATTAGATGTGATTCGTAGCCTCATTTGGGCAGGAATTAGCCAATTTTATCAACCCAGTTGCGGGCAGTTTTATCGCCTCGTGGACTCTAATTTACAAGAGTGGATAGAAAAAGGATATGGCTGTGAAGATCAATGGGATTTACGCCATATTTTCAAGGAGATGCCGTAATGGGGAATAGGGAATAGACCATAGGATTTTATCTCCGTGTTCCCCATGTTCCCCTAAGAGGCAGAACCAGCAACTTTTAATTCTCCTGCCATGATTCGCTTAAAGACCTGATGGTTGCGAACCGATTCTAAGTCGGCATCATTTTGAGCCACTTCCCGATACATGGGATTAATTTTAATGGCGCGATGGAGACTAATTAGGGAAGATTTTTGATCGCCCATTAAGGCATAACAATAGGCTTTATTGTAATGAGCATTGGCATGATCGGGTTTACATTTTAAGGCTTCATCAAGACTGGATAGGGCTTCTTTATAGCGTTTCAGTTTACTGAGAGTATATCCCCGGTTATCCCAGGCTTCATATTTATCAGGTTGTATGCGAAGGGCTTGTTCATAGGAAGCAATTGCCTCATCAAAGCGATCTAATTTTTCTAAAACATTGCCCCGATTATTCCAATAATCGGCTTTATTCTCTTCTAATTCGATCGCTCGATCGTAGGCTTCCAGGGCTTCTTCATCTCGGTGTAATTCATACAGAACATAGCCTTTTGCATACCAAACTTCGGGATTATTGGCTTGCAAACTCAGCACCTGGTTATAGGAATCTAAAGCAGGTTCATAGCGCCGAATTTGGGCTAAAGAATTACCGCGTTGTTGCCAAAGTAAGGGATCGTCGGCACGATATTGAATCGCTTTATCATAGGCAGAAACGGCTTCTTCATAGCGCTGAAGTTTTACCAAGACATTGGCTAAATTCATCCAAATTAAGGGGTCAGATTGTTTATACGCAACGGCTTTATTATAGGACTCTAAAGATTCTTCATATTGTTGTAATTTGGCCAAAGTTCCACCACGATTATTCCAGGCTTCAGGAAAATTCTCCCGTAATTTTAACGCCCGATCGTAGGAGGCGATCGCTTCTGAATGGCGGCCGAGTTTGGCTAATGCACCACCACGATTATTCCAGGCTTCAGGGAAATGGGTTTGATGAGCGATCGCTTGATCGTAAAGGGTAATCGCTTCATGATACCGACCTTGCAAAAATTGGGTATCTCCTTGCCTCAGATACTCATTGGCTGCTTTAGAATAGGATGGAGGGGGAGGGGGTTGGGCAGGATTTGCTCCATTTGTACCATTTGCCCCATTTGTACCATTGATTCCATTGCTTACCCCATGCCCATTTTGCACGGCATTGGCTGCTTCTGTTAACCGAGGTAAAACTTCCGCTAATTTTTGATAAATTTCATCTTTTGCTTTTTCGGTCTCAGCCGCAATTTCCCTAAGTTCCGATACGGCTTCTGACTTAGCGTGACTGATTTGTTGTTCAGCTAATAATTCCTTTTCAGCGATCGCCTCTAACACAGTTTCGGCAGAACCAATGGTCTGTTTAATCGAGGATACCGCATCCTGTTCAAAGCTGGCCAACTCTTGTTTATGAAACTCCGTTTGCTGCTTTAACCGTTGCAGTTGGAGCCAAAAGCCAATGGTCACTAGGGCAAAAAACAGCGCCAAAAACGCCACAAACAAGGCATTCATGGAGATCATCGTACTAAAAAACGTCGCCTCTACTTCATTGGCGATCGCATCCCGCATGTCAGAATCTAATCTTCCCCCCTGTGCAATAAGCTGTTCTTCCTGTAACCCTTGAGCGGTTGAAGGTTCAACCACTGCCAAATTTGCCACTCCTCCCGTAGACCATATGAGGGTAGAGAGGATGAATGCCATCTGATTGTTCATTTGAGTGCCCGGTAAAACCTGCCAGATTTCTCCAAATTATCCCATTTTTCGTTAAATTGACGAGTGTATTCTAATTCACTTCTAAACGACACGGTAAATAAAGCTTAATGAACACCAAGCCTTAACCGAAAACGCATAACTATCGGGTTTAATCCATTCTGGAGCAAGTTCGGCCCGACTGGCTTGGTGTAGATCTTCTAAAATGGCTTTAGCTGTAGCTCCAGGGTTTTTGACCGTACCCGATACGCCCTTTGATCCAGTTGAAGATTCAGCTAACTTCAAGACTTTAGCCGTTTGCGTAAAGGGAGCCACACTAAAGAGTATTTGGGTGTGGGCTAATCCATCCCCACAGCATACTGTCCATTCAACCGGGGCGATCGCCTCTGGCAGAAAAATACTGGCTCCTGGAGGAATGACTAACTGTTGATTCTCTACGGTAACATTTAGCTCTGTCTGGCTTCCAGAACTTGGGCTGGCGCTTTTGGGGGATAAGGAGACTTTAGAAGGTTGAAATAGCTCTAATGCTCCAGAGCGATCCAAGCCGAATAACATCACGTATAAGGGGCGATCTTCCTGGTTATGGAGACGGTAACCGATGCGACTGCCGATCTCCAGATTAAGTAAGGAGGGAATTTTAGCGGCTGAAGTCCGGGGAAGGGGCGATCGCGCCGGTTCCTGTCTAGCGATAATTTCTCGTTCGGGGGTAAGCTTCTCCAAAGTGGCTCGCACTGCCAAACGAGACGATCCAGGATTAACCGTTAACTGTAACAGTTTCATCGCCCAGAGGGCATCCAAGGTGGGCATTAACCGCCGAATTGCTGTTTTGACCGCTTCATCAGTTTCTCCCATGGTATGGGGAATTAAGTCTAATCCAGGGGAAAATAAGCCATAGCTGTTGTGGGAATTAATGCCCTGGGAGAGATTGGAATTAATCCCCTTACTAAACACACAATTAACCGCTTGGGTTAATTCTCCTAAAACCACCGTAGACACATTGGGAATACCTGAAAAGGCACTGGTGGCATCAACCCGTTCTATACGTTCTAAGTCTTGGCAGATCCCCACGACTAAGTTTAGGGAACGGGAGAGATAACGCACCGATTCTTGAATCAGGTCTCCTTCTTCTATATCTAGGTCAACATTATTGCCAGGAACCATTACGGCTTTTGCCTTTAAGCCTTCAATCGAGCGCAGTTGAATTAGGGGGATTGACCCTGGAAGGGACTCTGGCGTTGGGGTGAGAGTAAATAGGGAAGAGGGCTGATAGTTATTGAGGACTTCTGGAGGCAGTCCACCAAGCCACAGAGTAAAGCTTTTACCATCTTCACCAATCTCTGCCACCCTCCCTTCGGCTCCTTGGAGATCGGCCGCTTTCCACTGGGTAAGGGTTTGAGTCGCGTCCTGACTTTTTTCACCACTTAAATGGGGTTGTTCGCGATCGCCCGCCAATTTTTGCACCTGATTCGAGACAGTTGCTAAACTCACCGATAAGCGAGTTTCAGGGGCAGCTAACCACAGATGTTGCGTTAACTGATAGGTTAACAACCCTGCACTAAAACCATTCCATTGACTCTCAAATGCTTGTTCCCCCAATCCTTGACTGGGGGCTTGTTCAATGGGTCGCTGAATCGGCATCGCCGCAGAAATCACCACACCCGGCAGTTGTCCAAACCGACGTTGTACCCGCAGTTGCTCGGCATCGGCTTTGAGATCGTCGCGCAGTTGGTCTTGCAGTGCTTGTACTTCTGGAGTCAGTTCCATACTGCGAGTTTCCCAACTCTCTTTTAAATGGGGATAAGAGCGCCCTCGTAGCACTCCCACCTGTTGGCGCTCCAGGGTTCCATAACTGGTATCGAGAAGGGTTACTACTTGAGTGGTTTTTAGGGATTTGAGCAACAGTTGTAGAGTCGATTCTAGAAGATCGTTGATTTGCCCCCCAGAGGCTTGTGGGACATTACCATCAATGGGGACTAAGCTACTTTGTAGTTCCGCTGGAGTCTCTCCGGTTTGAACAGAGCGACCATAGCCGCTAAAGTGGAAGACTACTACATCATCGGGTCGCACTTGGGAAATCAGATGATTGATAAAAGCCGATTCAATTTGTTCGCGGGTAGCTTGCTCATTGGTGAGGGTTAAGATATCGCGGGAACTAAATCCTAAGCGATCGACCAACAGTTCCCGTTGCAGTTCCACATCGGTTAGGCATCCTTGGAGTTTGAGGCTCTCTTTCAGAGGATATTGATTAATGCCCACCAAAAGGGCTAACTTCCGAGAGGTGGGTTTGGCGATCGCCGCTAAAGCGCGATCGCTCAACTGCCATAAACTCGCTTCACTTATGCCTAACGTCGCTAAGGCTAAACCTGCCTGCTGTAGAAATTCCCGCCGCTTCATAATTTGCCATCAGCTATCCGCTCTCCGCTATCAGCCTATCAGCTTTTTAGCCCTTTGCGTTGGGAATGGGAAGTCGGGAATGGGGAGTTGGGAGTAAGGTAGACATTGCCCACCTTACCACCACTGACTTCTGAAACCCGTCTATTGCTGAATCTGCATCGCTTTGGCCAATTCTGCCGCTACTTCCGGGCGAGAAAATTCTGGGGGTGGAAGTTGACCAGATCGTAACATTTCCCTGACTTTAGTGCCTGACAAATGAATCCGATCTTCTTTTTTGCTGGGACTGGTTTTTGCCGTAGCCATACCTCCCGTTAATTTGCAGTAAAATGCATGTTCAAATTTCATCGGCACAATGCCCAATTCTGACGGTTCAAACTCATCAAAAATATATTGAGCATCATAGGTTCCATAATAGTCACCAACCCCGGCATGATCTCGACCGACAATAAAGTGAGTACAGCCATAATTTTTCCGCAGAATTGCATGGAAAATCGCTTCTCTGGGGCCAGCGTAGCGCATGGCAGCCGGATTAATAGCCAACATCACCCGGTCTTGGGGATAATATTTTTCGATAATAATTTCATAGCAGCGCATCCGCACATCTGCCGGAATATCGTCACTCTTGGTGGCTCCCACTAGGGGATGTAGCAAGAGACCATCCACCGTTTCCATGGCACATTTTTGAATATATTCATGGGCGCGATGAACTGGGTTGCGAGTCTGAAACCCAACAATGGTTTTCCAGCCTTTTTCTTTAAATGCGGCCCGCGTATCTGCAGGGTCAATTTGATAGTTAGGGAACAGGGGATGGGGGTCGCGTTGTAAGAGCCAAATGGGGCCAGCTAAATTCACTTCTCCTTGTTCATAAACGACTTTTACACCGGGATGTTTTTCGTCGTCTGTACGATAAACATTTTTCACTTCATGGGTTTTGTTATATTGATATTTTTGGGTTAACTCCAAAATGCCCACAAAGCGCCCTTGAGGATCGTCTAAACGCACCCAAGATCCCTCATTTAAAGGCTCTGCTACTTCTGGGGTTACTGATAAGGTAATGGGAATGGCCCAGGGGATTCCATTTTGGAGATGCATATCCGCGACCACGGTTTCATAGTCTTTTTGCTCCATAAAACCGGTTAACGGGCTAAATCCGCCAATGGCAATTAATACAAGGTCGGAAAAGGCGCGATCGTCGAGTTGAACCCGGGGAAGAGTATCGGCTTTTTGTAAATATTCTTGCTTTTCTTCTGGGGTAACCACTCGGTTGATTAGTTGACCACCATGGGGAGGAATGCCGTCAGGATGAATCGTCATAAGATATAGCGCTTCGCGCGATAATGGGTAATCGGTAATGGGTCAGCCGAAGGTATGGCCTTAAAAATGCCCATTTATTACAGGTTTGGCCTGGTCTGCTCACCGGTGCTAGGAAGCGTTTCTGATAACAGCAAAAATTGCTGTAAAGCTGTCCGTGGGGACATAAAACCAGGTTGTGCCGCCTTCATCGTACCAAGTTTTGTTCCCCCATCAGGAAACCCATTTCAATTCAGAATTCAAAATTAGAAATTAAAAAAATTACGGGTATGGGTCGATTGGGCTGACGATCGCCGATCAATCTGGTACATTAGTTAAGCTAACTGCCAATAGTTCAGTTCTACACTGTTGGCTCCATTGGGTAAAATGCACCCTTAGTCTGATTGAAATCAGGTTTGTAAGCATGGCAGGGGAATAAGACATATGGCCTTAATCGTACAAAAATATGGTGGCACTTCCGTGGGTACAGTCGATCGCATTCAAGCCGTTGCCGATCGCGTACAACGAACTGTAAAAGCTGGTAATTCTGTAGTGGTGGTCGTTTCCGCCATGGGCAAAACCACGGATGGATTAGTAAAACTCGCTTCAGAAATTTCCGCCAACCCCTGCCGCAGAGAAATGGATATGTTGCTCTCAACTGGGGAGCAGGTATCTATCGCTCTCCTGAGTATGGCCCTGAAAGAAATCGGACAACCCGCAATCTCCTTAACCGGCGCTCAAGTGGGCATTGTCACAGAAAATAATCAGCACACCCGCGCCCGTATTCTGAGCATTAATCCCCAACGCATTGAGCGCCATTTGGGGGAAGGGCAAGTCGTGATTGTGGCCGGTTTTCAAGGAATTGCCCTTTCTGAGGATATGGGGAGTAAAATTCCAGAGGTAGAAATTACCACATTGGGAAGAGGGGGATCGGATACCTCAGCCGTGGCTTTAGGCGCAGCATTAAAGGCTGACATTTGTGAAATTTATACGGATGTTCCCGGTATTTTGACGGCCGATCCCCGTTTGATTCCCGATGCTCAATTGATGAGCGAAATTACCAGTGATGAGATGCTGGAATTAGCCAGTTTAGGAGCCAAGGTCTTGCATCCTAGGGCAGTGGAAATTGCCCGCAATTACGGTATTCCTTTAGTTGTTAAGTCGAGTTGGACGGACGATCCGGGTACGAAGGTAACCTCTCCCAAACCTTTCCCCCGCCCCTTGGAAGGATTGGAACTGGTGCGTCCGGTGGATGCAGTGGAGTTTGACACCGATCAGGCGAAAGTTTCCCTATTGCGGGTTCCCGATCGCCCAGGGGTAGCGGCTCAGTTGTTTGGTGAAATTGGCGACCAGAATCTGGATGTAGATCTAATTATCCAATCGATTCATGAAGGGCAAACCAATGATATTGCCTTTACGGTGACAACAGATTCCCTCAAACGTGCAGAAGCTGTTTCGACTGCTATCTTACCCGTTCTTGCCCAAGGGTCTAGCCTCGATAAGGCCGAAGTCATCGTCAAAGAAAACATCGCCAAAATTAGTATCTCTGGTGCGGGGATGATTGGCCGACCGGGGGTCGCAGCACAAATGTTTACAGCCCTATCTGAAGGAGGGGTAAACATTCAGATGATCTCAACTTCTGAGGTGAAAGTTAGTTGCGTCGTTGAAGCCACAGAGTGCGATCGCGCTGTGGAAATTCTGACCTCAACCTTTGATGTACAAGTTCAGGCAGCTAAAGCGATCGACTCCGGTACTCAACCCCCCGTTCGAGGTGTCGCCTTAGATCTCAAACAAGCTCGGTTAGCCCTGCTCCGCGTGCCCGATCGCCCCGGAACTGCCGCCGAGTTGTTCAAACTGTTAGCCGAACATAACATTAGCGTGGATATGATTATCCAATCCCAACGCTGTCGGGTGATTAATGACCTCTATACCCGCGATATCGCCTTTACTGTCGCTCAAGCTGATGCCCAAACCGCTCGGACACTCTTAGAGGAACTCGCTTCAGAATGGGGATCGTCAGAAGTGGTTGTGGATGAAGCGATCTCCAAAGTCAGTGCCGTCGGTACAGGAATGATTAATCATCCCGGTGTAGCCGCCATGATGTTTTCTGCCCTATCTAAGGAAGGGATTAACATTCAGATGATCGCCACCTCTGAAATTAAAATTAGTTGCGTCGTCGATCGAGATTCTGGAGTACAAGCACTACAAGCGATCCATGCTGCCTTTGGTCTCGCTGGCAGCCAGAAAATCACCGTCCCCGCCTGATGGGAAAATGGGGGACGCGGGGACACGGAGAGAGCCATGAACAAACCGGGTTTCTATTTCCCTATTCCCTAGCGCGAAGCACTATAATCCTAAACACCGATCGCATACCGATTCCGCCCTTTGTGTTTCGCTTCATACAATGCTCGATCCGCAAAATCTAAGAGTCTGATCAGATGAGAGTGTGGAGTTGGCGTGACACAAGCAATCCCTAAGCTAATCGTCACAATAGGTTCCGGTAACTTGGTTGCCATATGGGGAATTTTTAGGTCACCGATCGCTTGTTGCATGTATTCTGCTACAGTAATTGCTCCTTTGAGAGGAGTATTGGGTAAAATCGCAGCAAACTCTTCCCCGCCATAACGAGCAATTAAATCAGCCGGGCGTTTCAGGATCGAAGATAGGGCTTGGGCAACTTGTTCCAGACAGTAATCGCCGATGATATGACCATAGGTATCATTATACTGCTTGAAATAATCAATATCACAAAGGATGAGGGACAATGGCAGTGCTTCCCGTTGCAGTCGTCGCCATTCCTGTTCTAAATACTGATCGAAATAGCGACGATTAGCAACTTGGGTTAAGGCATCCACATTCACCAGACGCTCTAATTCTTGATTGGCTTGTTGCAGCGCATCATACAACTGGGACTGTTTAATAGCGATCGCAATTTGTTCAATAATCCGGACTAAAATCTCGTATTCAGGAGAATGCCAGGCTTTAGAGATGTCATCGCGATCGACAATTAATATACCCCACAGGTCATTCTGTTGATAGATGGGGACACTTAGTTGCGTTTTCACCTCTTTACGATCTAGACCGATTGGATAATAGATCTTAAACTGGCGATCCTTCGATTCTGGATTGGCTAAGGGTTGGATCTTCACAGTTTCACCGATGGGTAATGTCTTGGCATTGGCAGAATGGGCGATCGCCACAATTCCATATTCTCCCTCAGATACACAACGACAAATCATTACTCGACTCGCGTCAAACAACCCCTGGATACTGAAAACTGTAGTCGTTAAAATTTCTTCTAAATTCAGAGAATAATGAATTCCCTGAATAATTTTGAGTAAAATCAGCTCTTTTTCGGCTTGGCGCTGACTTTGTTCCCGTAAATGCTTTAACTCTAAATGAGTTTTCACCCGTGCCAAGAGTTCCGGAGGATGAAACGGTTTCGTTAAATAATCAATCGCTCCCTTCTCAAAGGCTTGGAGCAGATGATCTTTTTCTTGACTTGCCGTTAAAAAAATTAGGGGAATATCCTTAAAATTTGAATCCGCCTTCAGCCACTCGCAAACCTGAAAACCATCCATATCTGGCATCATTAAATCCAGTAAAATCAAATCAGGTTTTGCCTTTTTTACTCGGTCTAGAGCTTGTTTTCCTCCCATGGCAAATGTCAGCTTATAGCCAGGAGGAGATAGTAAACCTCTCAAAACTTTCAGATTGTCTGGATTATCATCCACAACAAGCAATAAACAATCTTCCGGCTTCATCAATTGGACTTCAGAGTTGAGAAGTACGGTCAAGATCAGTCCACCTCCTCTGCGACACTCTCTAAAAGAGTTTTGAATTTCAGTATAGTTTGAGGTATCATATCCCAATCAAAGTTATCCAATTGTTTCTCTAAATTTTGAATATAATTGACCAAGGGTAAATAGTAATATTGTATCGTAAGAGCCTGTAAATCCTCAACAAATCGCTCAACTTCTTCAATTTCTAACGTTTCAGATAAGCTAACCCAAGAGTTTTTTTTGAGAATCGTTAGTTTTTCTAATAGTTCAGCTAAATGAACCGGAGTGAGTGCCGGCTCAAAAGAATTGACTTCTGGATTAACTGGGGCGATATCGTTCGGGCTGGAGGAAGAATCCAGCTCTTGAGAGGGAGGGAGTAGGGACTGAAGTACCCTAATCAAATCACTTATCTTGACCGGTTTGAGGACAAATCCTTCACAGATGGATTTGAGTTGTTGTTCATCTTTAAATTCAGAAGAAGCAGTAACAATGACAATGGGAATATGTTGTGTTTGTTGACTTTCTTTGAGAAAATTGGCAACTTCCCGGCCATTCATCCGTGGCATCCGCAAATCCAGTAAAATCAGATCTGGGAAGTGATTAAACGTTACTCGAATGGCTTCTTCTCCATCTTCAGCAAACAATAAGGTATGAGCCGTATCTCTAAAATATCCTCGAATGAGTTCTCGATTAGATACAATATCATCAACGACTAAAATGGTAGAGGGCTGAAACTGATTTAAGTCAGAAATCGGCTGTTCTTGGACACTAGCGAGGACTCGAGAGTGACTAATGGGAACATCAGGAAAGCGAAAAATAAAGAGACTGCCCTTAGCCAATTCACTCTGGAGTTCAATTGTTCCTCCTATCATATCAACTAAACGGCGTGTAATGGCTAGTCCTAACCCTGTACCGCCAAACTTACGGTTACTTTGACCTTGACTTTGGGTAAAGGCATCAAAGATATGGTCTCGATCGCTTTGGCTAATCCCAATTCCAGTATCTCTAATCCTAATTTCCAGATTAATTTTATCTTCGTTATCAGAATTAAAAGAGCATTGTGAGCTAATCTGAACTGTTCCTGAAGCAGTAAATTTAATGGCATTTCCAACCACATTAAATAAAATTTGACGCAAACGCACTTCATCAAATATGACTAAATCTGGTAAATGGTCATCCAATTTCATCTGGAGACTAAGACCTTTATCTTGAGCTTTATGCAGAAAAATATTATAGATATCCTTAAAGATATTTTTTAAAGGGGTGGGTTCAGGGTCAAGTTCGAGCCTACCGGCTTCGATTTTGGAGAGATCGAGGATATCGTTAATTAAAGAGAGTAAGGTTTTACTACTAGCGGCAATCGCTTGTAAGTATTCTTGGGATAAGGGTTCTTTAATTAAGGGTTTGAGGAGTTCGGTAAATCCCAAGACGGCATTCATCGGTGTACGAATCTCATGGCTCATATTGGCTAAAAATTCACTTTTGGCTCGATTCGCACTATCGGCCATCACCTTTGCCTGTTCTAATTCTTGATTTTTTTGGATTAATTCTTCTCGTTGGCTAATTTCTTTTTCCAGTAATGAAGCTTGGGCGATGGCAATACCGAGTTGCCCCGCTAAGGCTTCGATCAGTTCAATATCCTCTTTGGTCCAATGACGATAATCATCACATTGGTGTAGACCAATCACTCCATTAATTTGTCCTTGGTAAAATGTCCCTACTGACAGCATGGATTTGAGGTGGATTTGTTCGCAGGTGGGTTGCACATTGGCCAGCAATGGATGGGCATAGACATTATCGCAGGAGATTGCCTCCTCCTGACTCATCAGTTGTTCTATATGGGGATTCCCTTCTAGAGGAACGGCAAAATCTTGCAAAGAAGCATAATTACCCCTCAAATATTCTGCTACAACGGGGATAGAGACTGTCCATTCAGGGTTATAAAAATGAATCAAGCAACGGTTTACCTGGAAGGCTTGGCCAATTTTTTCAGCAGCCACCTGAAAAATGGTGTCAATTTCTAGGCTTTGACGAATAGCAGTGGTTATTTCTTGCAGTAGTAGGGCTTTGTTGAGTTGATAAACTAGAGCGGCTTCTTGCTGTTTGCGGTGGGTAATATCTCGAATAACAGCTAATACACTCTCATTATCAAAGGGAATCAAACGACATTCTTCACAGTAAACCTTTTCTTCAAGGGAGATTTCATATTCATAGCTCTGAATGGTTTGGGTATTGAGGGTTGTTTGAATATACCCGATTCGTTCTGGACTCACCAGTTGAGGGAGACGTTTGATCAAATACCTACCTAGGTATCGGTTGTCAGTTCCCCAGTCATTTCGATCAGTACGATTGACGTTCATCACATTGATAAATTGACCCTCTCGGCTTAATCGAATCATTAAGTCAGGGATGGCATCCATTAAAGCGCGATTGGTGGTTTCAGTTTTCTTGCGATCTGTGATGTCCATGACTGTACCAAAATAACCAGTAATATCGCCATTATCATTGCGAACGGCGATCGCACTTCCCCAAACCCAAACGATTTGACCATCCGGTTTCTGAAAACGGTATTCCAGGTCAAATGGACGGCTTTGTTGACTTGATGCAGTCCATTCCTCAAAAATAGCTTCTCGATCCTCTGGATGTAGGGCTTGCTGCCAAGCATCTCCTAAATAGCTTTCGGGTTGATAGCGTCCTGTCATCTCAGCCCATTGGGGATTAACATAGAGGCATTGACCTTGGAGATTGGTCTGAAAAATACCAACCGGAGAATGGGAGACTAGCACTCGAAAGCGTTGTTCACTGTTTTCCAGAGCAATTTGGGCGAGTCGGCGATCGCTAATATCTTGTACTAAATAGGAAAATCGGGGACGCTCTGGATGGACAAATCCGATAAAACTCACGGTTGCCCACAAGAAATATGACCTGTTTTCTACATAGTTTTCATACTCAAATTCAACTGCCTCTTGGGTTGCCATTGCTTCTCGGTAATGGCTAATCCATTGCTGAATATGTTCGGGGGGAGCGCCCATTAGACTCGCTCGCTGATTGGCCATTGCTTCTGGAGTTGTACCAAAAAAACGAGCGGATGCCTGATTATCGGACAGATGTAAAACATCATTTTCGAGCAGTTCTACAATTCCCATCATTATGGGAGAGCTATTATAAAAACTCCGTAGCATTGCCTCTCTTTCTTCTAGTTTTAATTCTGCTTGTTGACGATCCATCATTTCTTGATTGAGTTTCTGATTGATCGTCTGAATAACATTGAGTTTATTTCGCCAACTTTGGAGCATAGCAATCCCAATGGCAATACTCCAACTGGTTAATAATCCTCCGGCTAAAAATTGAGAGGGAAAAGGAGCATGAAGTTTTTGAATCCACCATTTTTTTGGATATAATGTAAATTTGAGCATTTGACCATAAAGGTTAACCGTTTTTATGACTTTGCGATCTATATCAATTTCTTGAGAGAGTTCTTTTTGGTAGATGACTTGCTCTCCCTGAGTAATGATTAATTGATAATGATGATGACGCAAGGGTTGTAAAAGATGATCGAACAAAGTCTCTAAATTCACAACTGAAACGATACATCCATTAAAAGTACTGTCTTCTGCGTTTGGATCAAGCTCTAAGAATAGGGGATCAACAATCAAAATACCCCGATCTCCTCCAGAAAGTAAAAAATTTTCTGTTAGAGTCATTTGTTGGTAGTCGTATGAGCGCTCTAGAGTGCGTTTATAATCTGCATTTTGATTTAAGTTGATATGGGCAATCAGTTGGGGATCTTCAGGACTGACACTCCAACGAATTTGATGGTTCATATCCACCCAGGCTAAAGCTTGCAGTCCGGCAAAATCTTCAACATAGTTGAGAGCGTCTTTTTGCCACAGAACTTCAGGGGTTCCCCCCGCAGCTTCCCAGCGATCTCCCATCCGTTGTAGGGCTAAAATTTGTTCCTTGAACTGTGATTCTAGATGAATTTGTAGTGTTTCAGCCTCTTCTAGAATAGACTGTTGCACTAATTCCCGGTCTTGACTTTCTAGCTTTGACCAAACCACTAGGATTCCTAGAGATAGGACACACCCGAAAATCCACGGTAATTTTAATTTGAAATATTGCCCAGCCACACTATCAGAGAATCGAAGTTAAGGGTATATTCAATAGCTTATCGAATACCCCATCTAATGACAACTTTAGAACCTGAGTGTGGTTGGGGACTAAGGAGGGTCTGTTTATTGGGATGGGGTGTCTAAATACCCACGAGATAGAAAGGGCAGATCGATGAGAGTTGCGGATTGGTTGCCGACTTGAACGGTGAGGCCTTTTCCTCCTGTTTTGGTGCGAATATAGGCTAGGGCGATCGCTCCTTCTGAAAGAGCGATACAACTGGTGATGCTTCCGGCTTTCTGTTCTCCCACTTGGATGGGGGTTCCAGGATCAACAGGTTGGGAAAGTTGGAGACCCCAAAGTTGCTGTTTCACCCCTTGATATGTGTTTAAACGAGCGATGGTTTCTTGACCAATGTAACAGCCTTTTTCAAAGGAAATGGTTTGCCATAATCCGGCTTCTAGGGGATTATAATCTTCGGTTAATTCGCGATCGGGTGCGGGACGACCTTGTTGAATTCGTAGCTGCTCCCAATCTAGATCGGTGATTTCTTTTGCTCCTTTTGCTATCAGTTTTTCGACTAAAACTCTTCGGTGTTGAGCCTCAAACATAAGGGTATAGCCAGCCGTTGCTAACCCACTGCCTACTGCTATTCTGAGGGGAATTTCCCCTAGGGTAATTTGCTGGTGGGTTCCTTGGGGAGCGTGGGTTAAGGGGTCGATGTCAAGGGTCTCTAAGAGGCGATCGCTGTCGGTTCCGATTAAACTTATACAGGCTGTATTTTCGGTAATATCCGCCAGCTCGACTCGATCCATTGGGAAGATATACCGATCCATCCACTGGAAGAGTTGTTCTTGTCTATTGGGAGAAACCAGTAAAATCACGCTATCTTCGGTCAGATAAGCTGTGACTAAATCCAGGGTACGAGCAGTGGAGGTAACGAAGACGGTATCACAGCCTTGTCCGGGTCGCAGGCGCTCGAAATCATTGGTACTCTGGTTGTGTAGGAAGCGGATGCGATCGCTTCCTTTAACTTCAATTCTGCCCCAATGGGTGCGATCGTAGAGTAAAGTTTCTGTTTCTTCAGGCATAATAATTACGGATGCTTCTTAAAAGGCCATCTTTAATCATAATCAACAACGGCAGGAAAAACCCTCCTAATTCAATGACTGGGCGGGCTTATTAGAGTTACCTGTGAATTTCCTACACCTAGGAACAACCCTCCCCTACGCCTCCATTAACTCATTTTGGGTAAACTCTCAAACAGTTCCGCGATCGTTTGCTTGGTTTTTTCTTCCAATTGTATCCAATCAACATCTCCCGTATCATCAATTAAGCTCGTATCAATCTCTACGTTCTGTGCGTCATAGGGAGAATGGGTCATTGGGTATTCTAGAAAACAAATACGGAAACATAGCTCCCACAGATTCACTCGCATTTCTTCTCCCTGATAGGTTAAGCACAATACATAACCAGGATAGGGGTCTTGCACCTCTTCATAAGTTCCTTTCCAGGGTGAGGTTTCCAAAACTTGACGCAGATTATCCACGACCCTCAAGAGGGAAGGTTGCATCAGTAGTTCGGCTTGTTGCCATGCGATTGTGTCCTTAAATTTAGGTCTCATGAAGTCAGCTAAAGGCTTTTAATTATTGTTGAAGACTTAGGGTTCAGTTGTCAATCACTCTGGTGGTTCAGGTTAGCCCATCTGGTAAATTTATGTTCAATTAATTACCATCACCAAGTAAGATGTAAATGGTTACTATCTATAAAGCAACTCAAAAGGGAAAAGGACAATATTTTGTAGATACTGGAGAAATGACTCCAGCAATTAGAGAAAGATAATTGAACTTAAGCTTAAGAGAATTAAAAATGTGTGTCTGCACTATCTACCTGACCCCCTAGGCCAAATTTTTCTCTTAGCCTGCCCAAATTATGTTAAAATTTAGCGCAAGCTAGGGGTGCCTGATGGCGATCGGGCTGAGAGTAAACCCTTAGAACCTGAGTCCGGCTAGTACCGGCGGAGGGAAGCTGTCACTTCGAGGACTAAACATATGCGAACTGAATGGGTTGCTAAACGGCGGGGACAAGCCAATGTCACGCAGATGAATTATGCTCGTCAAGGCCTGATTACGGAAGAGATGCAGTATGTGGCGCAACGGGAAAATCTGACCCCTGAATTGATTCGGGATGAGGTTGCGCGGGGACGGATGATTATTCCGGCGAATGTTAATCACCCAAATTTAGAGCCAATGGCGATCGGGATTGCTTCTAAGTGTAAGGTGAATGCTAACCTGGGTGCTTCTCCCAATTCTTCTAATTTGCAAGAAGAAGTCGATAAGCTGAATCTGGCGGTTAAATATGGTGCAGATACGGTGATGGACTTGTCTACGGGAGGCGGAAACTTAGACGAGATTCGTACAGCGATTATTAAAGCGTCCCCGGTTCCGATTGGTACCGTTCCCATCTACCAAGCGCTAGAAAGTGTGAATGGTAGAATAGAGAAACTTACGCCAGATGACTTTTTGCATATTATCGATAAACATGCCCAGCAAGGGGTGGATTATATGACCATCCATGCAGGGATTTTGATTGAACATTTGCCGTTAGTGAGAAGTCGGATTACTGGGATTGTTTCCCGTGGTGGTGGTATTATTGCTCGGTGGATGTTACACCATCATAAGCAAAATCCTCTGTATACCCATTTCAATGATATTATTGAAATCTTTAAGAAACATGATGTTTCGTTTAGTTTAGGGGATTCTCTGCGTCCGGGTTGTACCCATGATGCTTCGGATGAGGCACAATTGGCGGAGTTGAAGACGTTAGGTCAACTTACCCGCAAAGCTTGGGAACATAATGTACAGGTGATGGTTGAAGGGCCGGGCCATGTACCGATGGATCAAATTGAGTTTAATGTGAAGAAGCAGATGGAGGAGTGTTCGGAAGCTCCGTTCTATGTGCTGGGGCCGTTGGTGACCGACATTGCGCCTGGTTACGATCATATCACCTCTGCCATTGGAGCGGCGATCGCCGGTTGGCATGGAACTGCCATGCTCTGTTACGTTACTCCCAAAGAACATTTAGGACTTCCCAACGCCGAAGATGTACGCAATGGCTTAATTGCCTATAAAATTGCTGCTCACGCTGCTGATATTGCCCGACACCGCCTAGGAGCCAGAGACCGAGATGACCAACTCTCTGCCGCTCGGTATAATTTCGACTGGAATCGCCAGTTTGAACTCTCCCTCGACCCCGACCGCGCGCGGGAATATCACGACGAAACCCTCCCCGCAGATATCTACAAAACGGCTGAATTCTGCTCCATGTGCGGGCCTAAATTCTGCCCCATGCAAACCAAGGTAGATGCAGACGCGCTCACCGAGTTAGAGAAATACTTAGCTCAGGAAGAGCAAAAGAAAGAAGTCGCTTCAGTTTAAGCTGAACTTCAAGTTTTACCCCCATACCCCCAGTTGCTAAAATCTGGGGGTTTTTCATATCCATTACAAATGGGTTTGGGTCGTTCTTTTAAACCAATATCCTAGAATTCTAAAAACGAGGTAATGTAATGACTAACTTTTGGAATCAAGTGAAGTCAAACTATCCATTAGCTTGCCCACCTTAACCCTTGAAAAGAAAAATGGTTTTCCCATTACCCATCACCACACCTGATTAGCGTGTTGATCCACGATTGTACCAATCCGAATAATGATGCGTCGAATATCGGCAAGACTGGATTGACCCATTAGATTCTTCAGTTCTACTCGTTGAGTCGTTTGATCAGCTCCTTGACCTTTGAGCTGAGTTGCCTTTTGTCCCAGGTTTCGGATGAATGTGAAATCTTGAGTTAAATTATTCGATAATCCATTAGGAAGTAGGGAAGTTGCCGCTAAGATCATACGGTCAATGTATTTACCTGCTTTATAAACTCCCTTCCATGCCGGTTGATTGGCATATTCTTTCAAGACTTTCAGGGTATCGCCCACTTGTTCGCGCATCGATTGTAATCTGAGTTGGTTTGCCAGTTGCAAATCGACGGTTTTGCCTGTTTTCTTGGCCATTCCTTGTCCAATCTGATAACCAAGGACGACATCCTGAACTGCTCCTTGACTAAAGTAAGCTTCATTAGAAAACATAATCGCTTCTGAAAGAGCATTTTTTAAGTTAATGCCACATTCTTTCATGTCTTTAATGACCTCTTGAGTGCGAGGGCGCTGTTGCTTCAGTGTTTGGAGCTGATTTCGCAGGGTTTGTACTCGATTGAGTTTGCGCTCATAAATCAGATTGGCTGCAATCATTTTTTTAGTTTCCTCTTTGTGGTGTTCGGAAACTGTATTGCCACCTTGATCGAGAGTCTCATGCAGCCGGTCATAAACATGGTTGGCATTGGTATTAATGATATTTACTTCATGTTCAATGCTCTCAAGATAGTCTTCGTAATAATATTCGGCATCTAAAAGTTGCTGCTTCAGTTGTTCTTTTTTCTGATAGCTGTCTGGATCGTTCGCCATCATTTGCTCATTCATTTCTGTGCCCAACATATCGGCTTTATAAGCATTCCATTCATTATCCGTCATATACATCCGCATCTTAGCCATTGACCACACATCTTGATTCGCGGAGAAGGTTTCAAAGGCAATGCTATCTTCATCGGTTAGAGGTGAAACTTCTTCGACAGGAGTTAAAGTTACTTGGTTATCCTGTTCTTGTTTTTCAAAGGGAGAGCCGAGTTTTTTATGTCCTCCAGATAGGGTTTTGGTTTGACCTGGGGTCATAAAATCTTGGGCATAAACATTGACATCGTAGACTGTCCCTGCATCATAAGCCCATTTTTCTTGGGTTTTGAAGAGTTTGTTAAATAAACCAACAGCAGCAATGGAACCAGCACCTTTGAGGTTAACATCAATATCAGAGGTTAGAGTCGTGCTACCTGCGGCTGCCCAAGAAAGTCGTTTTGCAGGGTCCATCTTCCTCATGTGGGGATATTGTGCAGGAAGTTTGGTATCGCGAATGTGCCGCAGTAGTTTATTCGTATCATATTCGCGGACGGCTAATAGGGCCCGCATGAGTTTTTCAAAGCGAGGCTTTTTCTCGGAAATGGAACGTTTGGATTTGTTTTGCCATTTGTTGGCGACTAAATAATCTTTGGCGATAAACCAGTTGGAATAAAAGTCTTTTTTGAGGACTTGACGGACTTTCCCAGGGCTTTTTATGACTTGAGTTAAGGCATCTTCATGGGTTCCCCAAATGGTTTCTGGCGATCGCTGTATAAGATTCGTAGAACGTTGAATACTGGCTCCACCCTTGAGTTGTACCGAAACCGGTTGATTTTGAGTAATCCGTTGTTCATTCTCTTGGGCATCTTTTTCCAACGTATCATTGATCGGAGTATTGGGAATGGTTGGCTCCACATCCATGTTATGTTGCTGGGCGACATGGGTGGCTTCATGGGTTAATACTTTTTTATCATTGGCGACCCGTGATTGCACCACGATATGTTTTTTCCCGGTTGTATAAGCCTGAGCGCCAATACTTTGAGCAGCAGCATCATCAACATGAACTTCAGCTTCTTCGACTTCCGGATGCCCTTGCCCAGTAAAATTGTCTACAATCTCATCCGGTAAAGACCGCCCTTTCCCAGTTGGGTATAGATTAACCGGCTTTTCTCGATCAGTTCGTTGCACCACTCCAGAAGTTAAGGACTGAATGACATTGGGGTACAAGGGGGTTCTGCTGCTCTGTTTGTGTGAGAGTTGAGATGTCCCAGTTCCTTGTTCCTGTTGTGATTGCGCTTTGAGGGCATCTCGTTCCATGATTTGTTTTAAGATATTGCCACTCCGCACTAGGGGGCAATCTTTGCCCATGGAAGGAGTATAATTATTGCCCTCTGCCATAGAGTTTAACTTGGCTTGCAGAATCGATCCTTTTTTGCCTTTAGGTGAAGTGAAGGGACGTTTTTTGATTCGCATTTGTCCACGTGCCATAGTGGTTTCTGGGCGATCGCCCAGCGACTTTAACTCTTTGCTTACCCTATCGAAAGCTATACCCAGATGTCAATAATGATGCTAGAGCTAGGGCGCTCAAATTCAGACTTTAACTAATGTTCCAGTTCTCACCAAATCAGCCAGGAAAAGGCTAATATAACCTTGCTGGCTTAATATACCTGCACACATTATGAGAATCCTTGTAACGGGGGGAGCTGGCTTTGTTGGCTCCCACCTCATTGACCGTTTGATGGAAGCGGGTGATGAAGTCATCTGTTTAGATAACTTCTACACAGGCAACAAACGAAATATTCTTCAGTGGCTCGATAATCCCTTTTTTGAGCTGATCCGACATGATGTTACCGAACCCATCCGGTTAGAGGTCGATCAGATCTATCACTTGGCTTGTCCAGCATCACCCATCCACTACCAATACAATCCCATCAAGACCACCAAAACCAGCGTCTTGGGAACCATTAATATGCTAGGACTAGCCAAGCGAGTAAAGGCACGCATATTACTAGCATCTACTTCAGAAATCTATGGCGATCCTGATGTTCACCCCCAGATGGAAGAATATCGGGGAAACGTAAATACCATCGGCATTCGTTCCTGTTATGACGAAGGCAAACGAATTGCTGAAACCCTATGTTTTGACTACTATCGAGAGCATGGTCTAGAAATTCGCGTCGCTCGGATTTTTAATACCTATGGCCCTCGAATGCTGGAAAATGATGGTCGAGTGGTAAGTAATTTTGTGGTACAAGCCCTCAAGAGAATTCCGCTCACTGTTTATGGTGATGGCTCTCAAACCCGCAGTTTCTGCTATGTTTCTGATTTGGTAGAAGGGTTAATTCGGTTGATGAATCGCGATAATCGTGAAGAAGAAGGGCCGGTCAATTTGGGAAATCCTGATGAGTATACAATTCTGGAATTAGCCCAAAAAATTCAACAAAAGGTTAATCCAGATGCCCAAATTCAGTATCAGCCTCTTCCTGCGGATGACCCCCGAAAACGGAAACCGGATATTACTCGCGCTAAGGAATGGCTAGGATGGAAACCGACGATTCCCTTGAATGAAGGATTAGACAAAACGATCGCCGATTTTGGCGATCGCCTATTTCCCTCTGAATAATCCCTTTAGGTATTGAAGAGATCCAATAAGGCAAGTATCTACTCTGTGTAAATCTAAAATCAAGTCTCTTGAGGTATACCCATGAAAGTTTGTGTAATTGGTACAGGTTACGTTGGTTTGGTGACCGGTGTCTGTCTAGCGGAATGCGGCCACCACGTCATCTGTATTGACAACAATGAAGAGAAAGTCAAGCTGATGAAGTCCGGACAATCCCCGATTTATGAACCAGGATTGTCTGAATTAATGCAAAAATCTGCTCAGGCAGGGAACTTGGAATTTAGCTCCGATTTAAAGGCTGGAGTGGCTCATGGGGATATCTTATTTATTGCTGTAGGAACACCGGCTCTACCCTCTGGAGATAGCGATACCCGATATGTGGAAGCCGTGGCTCGTGGCATTGGGTCTCATCTGCGAGAGGGTTATAAAGTGATTGTGAATAAATCGACCGTTCCCATTGGATCGGGGGATTGGGTACGGATGATTGTCCTCGATGGTATTGCTGAACGCAAGAAAGAAGAAGGTTCGAGCGAGCAAGAGATTAAAGCTGAATTTGATGTAGTCAGTAACCCTGAATTTCTGCGGGAAGGATCGGCTGTTTATGATACCTTCAACCCCGATCGCATCGTCTTAGGTAGCAATAATGAAAAGGCGATCGCTCTGATGCAAGAACTTTATACCCCCATCGTAAAACGCAAAGTCGGCACAGATGCATCCTTACCTCCGGTTCCCGTCGTGGTTACCGATCTCAGTTCTGCGGAGATGATTAAATACGCTGCTAACGCTTTCCTCGCCACTAAAATTAGCTTTATCAACGAAGTGGCGAATATTTGCGATAAAGTCGGTGCAGATGTTACCCAAGTTGCCAAAGGTATTGGACTCGATTCTCGGATTGGTAATAAGTTTCTACAAGCCGGAATTGGTTGGGGTGGCTCCTGTTTCCCCAAAGATGTTTCTGCCTTAATTCATACTGCCGATGACTATAATTATGAAGCCGAACTGCTCAAAGCAGCCGTCACAGTCAACAAACGCCAACGGCTCATGGCAGTGGAAAAACTACAACAGGAACTGAAAATCCTCAAAGGTAAAACCATTGGATTCCTTGGACTTACATTCAAACCCGATACCGATGACATGCGGGATGCTCCAGCTCTGAACTTGATCGAACAACTCAGCCGCTTAGGAGCGAAACTCAAAGCCTACGATCCCATTATCTCTCAGTCGGGAATGCGTCATGGTCTCTCGGATGTGATTGTAGAAACTGATCCAGAAATGCTGGCTGATGGGTGTGATGCTCTGGTATTAGTGACCGATTGGCAGCAATTCTTGAACTTGGATTATGGCAAAATGGCCCAGAAAATGGCCCATCCTGTCATGATTGATGGTCGGAATTTCCTCGATCGCAAAACCCTAGAGGCTGCTGGCTTCCGTTATGTGGGAATTGGCCACTAATTTTTCTCGAGCAATACTGCGCTTGACTTCAGCCTGTCATTGCGATCGCTAAAAGGGGGTTCAGTCCCCCTTATTTTTTTGTTTCTGTTCCTCAGTCAAATTAATCCCATCTAACCTAAAATCAACTATAGCACCATAATCTGTTGCCTTTGACCTAATCTCTCCTATGACCACACTCAGCAACCCACTCCAAACCCCCCAAGAATGGGATCTTTCTGACCTCTACCAACGACTAGAAGACCCCAAAATTCAACAAGACCTGGAGCATCTACAACAGCAAGCCACCACCTTTCGCCAAACCTATCGCGGCCAAATTGACCAACTCTCCCCAGAGCAAATCCTCGACTGCTTACAACAGCTCGAAACCCTCTTTCAATCCTGTGGCTACCTTTGGACCTATCCAAGCTTAGTCTTTTCCGCCGATACCCGTAACAGCCTCGCCAAACAACTGCTTGACCAAATCATGGAAGCAGTAACCACCCTAGAAAATGAGGTTCTCTTTTTTGATTTAGAACTCAAAAAGTTACCCATATCCCAACTCGAAAAACTGCAACAATCACCCATTTTAGCCTCCTATTACCATTACCTGGAACAAATTGCCAAATTTCGCCCCTATGCCCTTTCCGAAGAAGTTGAACAAACCCGAAATCAGGATAACTTAACCGGTCGTAGCGCCTTTATTCAACTCCGTTCTCTGCACCTAGGCGAACAAAACTATACCCCAGTCACCATCCCAGAAGGAAAAACTGCCCAAACCGAAGCCGATCTTTCTGCCTTACGTTTGCATGCTTCCCCAGAAATTCGCTACCAGTCCTATATTTCCCTCCGGGAAGTCATGCAGCAGCATAACTTGCTCTATGGCTATATTCTCAACAGTATTGCCCAAGATCATAAGCTCGAAAGCAAAATGCGAGGCTATGACTCTACCCTCAGCAAACAACTTTTAGAAGACCAGGTTTCTGAACCCGTATTCCAAGCCATTATGACCGGGATGGCTGACCGCTACGATCTTTTCCAACGCTATTACCATCTCAAAGCTAAAACCCTAGGGAAACCCATCCGTAGTTGTGACATTTATGCCCCTTGGACGCAAGATCCTAGCCCTTCCTTACCCTATCATTTAGGAGTGGAAACCCTGTTAAAAGCCTTAGAGCAATTTGATATTAACTATGCTCGTCGTGCCGAAGAATTTTTCCTCAAAAATTGGGTAGATGCCAAAGTTAGACCAGGAAAACAAGGTGGCGCTTTTTGTGCCTATAGCCATGGTAAACATAGTTATTTACTCCTCTCCTACACAGAGGATTATAATTCCCTATTTACCTTAGCCCACGAAATGGGCCATGGTTTACATTTTGCCTGGATTGACGATCGCCAAAGCTATTTTAACAGCAATCCCCCCATAGTGATCGCTGAAGTCGCTTCCACATTTAACGAATTGTTGTTACTAGATTTTCTCCTGGAATCCTCCGATCCGGACTTAAAGCTCTCCATTTTGACCGGACAACTCGAAGATCAATTAAGCTTACTCTTCCGGCAGAGTACCATCAGTCGCTTAGAATTACTCATCCACGAACGAGCCAACCAAGGCAGTTTCGATCGTCATTTTGTCAATCAGGAATGGATGAAGTTGTATGAACAGCTTTGTGGAGAGGCGATTACCCTTTTGCCCGAACATCAATATGATTGGGCAAGAATTAGTCATATTTTCTTTAAGCCATTCTATTGCTATCAATACACCGCTTCCCATATTGTTAGCTTGGCTTGTTATCAACAATATCGACAACAGGGTAAAGCGTTTGTCCCTGGATATTTAGAGTTGTTATCCACAGGAGGAAGTGTGGATCAGGTGGAAGCACTAAAACAGTATGTAGGTGTTGATTTAACCGATCCAGCTACGATTAGCCATGCTCTGGAGTATGTTCAAGGATTGATCGATCGGTTAGAGGAAACGTTAACCCTTAAAAATTAATAATCAATAATTATTCATGGTTCATTGCTTAAGGGGTGACAAGGAGGCTAAAAACTAGACTGTATAAGGGATAGAGCCTGTAGCCCTTGGGGAAAAAACCACCGCTTATGAGGTTTGCACTCCATTAATTCTTCAGCTAAAGAAGAGCCACATTGGAAGGAGTAAA
>NZ_JAGHZH010000174.1:0-52830 GCF_017746885.1 Roseofilum sp. SBFL
GAAGTGAAGCTTAGTTAAACTCTTTCTTACATTAGATCACAAATATTGTAAAATAGGAGAATCCGATAGATTAGAAAGCAAGAAAAGCCGTCCTTTTAGGACGGGGTTTTCAACCCATTTTTCTGATAATCGGCATCACCCTCAATTACAGTGACACTGGTTATGCATATACTCCTTTCACCCGTAACAGTGGCAACAGATGTTGTGGCTATTCTCTATCCTGGTTCTGGCCACAAAAATAGAACCACTTATGTCAAGAATATTCCTTCTGAGTGGAAGGGTAATACCAAAGTTATGACCCCTGGAGGAATACAATTGGCTGGAGTCTGTTGGCTCTTTTTCTCCGATCATGCCGGGTCAATGCGAGTCAATTGATATATGTCCTGCTTGTCACCCTTAATTTTCTTCTCCGATCATGCCAGCCCATGGAGTGCCGATGGATATATATCTTCTTTGGTTACCCTAGTTGGGTTTCCAGCTTGGATGTATATCTATTCTATCACACCTTATGGTTCTCTACTTATCCATAGACAATGCTTATGTGATGGTCATGTGATGGTCATGTGATGGTCATGTGATTGATGTATTGATGAAATTCTATGGCAATGCTTTCATGGATAGATTTTCTCTATTTGCATGACCTATTTACTCCATACCCCATATTGGGGTGTTATGGTGAGTTTGTGTTGAATGTGTGCAGATAGCTGATTACAAATCAGCTTGTGCTGAGTTCGAGTCCCGAACAATAAGTATTTCTTTGAAGAGCTGGTGAGGAGACTCGAACTCCCGACAGGCTGATTACAAATCAGCTACTCTACCAACTGAGTTACACCAGCATACTCAAGATGATAATATTATATCAGAAATGATATCTCCTTGTCACGCCCTAAGTACAGAAAAGAAGGACAATCTTGATAGAGCAAGCGTTTCTAAGTGGTTTTGAGGAGTAGAATAATTGAGTGCAAGAGCGAACGTTACTTGGAACACCTAAGATACCTAAAATAAAGATGCAACCCTATGGAATCAATTTGGTGAACCCGATCCGCTCTTAAGCTAGATTATTTTCCATCGCCCAGCGAGCCAATTCGGTGCGGTTGTGCAAATTGGTTTTACCCAACATATTGGAAACATGGCTCTCTACTGTGCGCTGACTCACATTTAAGATCTCAGCAATTTCACGGTTAGAGCTGCCTTGGGCCACTTTTTGTACTACTTTTCGCTCGGTGGGAGTTAAGGTCACATCTTCAGGAACTTTGGGGAAATTCACTTCGGTATTTCCCCCTTTATACTGATGATGCATCATTCGGGATGCTTGCTTGAGAGAAGATTCTACTTGAGCTACCAGTTCTTCAGGTTCAAAGGGCTTGACCATATAGACATCAGCACCTTTACTCAATCCCTTCACTCGGTCTTGACTTTGGCCTTTAGCCGATAAAAACAGAACGGGAATCCAGGCGGTTTGCTCATCTTCACGCACTTTTTGCACGAACTCATAACCGTCCATTTCTGGCATCATAACATCACAGATAATCATGTCTGGAGTTTGATCATCCAAGATATCGAGCGCTCTTTGCCCATTTTCAGCAGTGGTGACTTCGTATCCCCGGAATTCCAAGTAATCTTGTACCAACAGAATCAGGTTGGGATCGTCGTCAATCAGAAGTAATTGCTTGTGGTCGGTCGTCATATCCGTATCCCCTATGTGAATTGACTATAAACTACCATTTCTTCAGCATATTCCTCTATTTTTGGAAAATCAATAGGGAGGATAATCTAATTTCCTCCTTGTCCCAAAATATCTTAGAGTTTTCCGAGGCTCTGAAACTCAGGGTATCCTAGGAGAACACTCGTGAATATACTTATATTGGCTGGATGGATTTTTTTGATTATAGCGTACTTTTGCGGAAATAATCAGAGAATCTCATTAAAAATTTTCGGAATTTACTGATCTTTTTTCTCTGTCTCTCAGAATTTTCGGAGAATTCATAATGAAATTACGGAAGAACCGGGCAAAGGATGGACAAGGAAGGCATAGTCTTCAACGACCTGATTGCCCAGGAGATGCTCCTGAATAATTTGCTCTATCACATCTGGAGTGCAGCTATGATACCAAACTCCATCAGGATAAACGACTAGAATAGGCCCTTTCTGGCAAACTCGTAGGCAATGACTCTTAGAGCGAAAAATACTCATTGGCCGTTCTAGAGTGGGCTGATCCAACTTCAACTCTTTCAAGCGATTTTTGAGATAATCCCAAGATTCAAGGCTCTGTTGGCGATCGCAACATTTAGGAACGCCCTGATCGGCGCAAATAAAGACATGGCGCTCAATCTGAGTTAGACCTAGTGCCTTGACACAAGCACTTAAGGAGTCAGGAGTGGGTTTTTGAGCATCAGATTCCAAGTTCATTCGTAAGACAGAGTAACACGATTAACTTTATCTTACTCAGATTTGGTCGTTTTTCGTGGTTTTTGGCTAGATTTTGGTGATAAATCAGATTTTTTAGGGGATTCTTTCGGAGGAGGGGGGGCACAAGAGTGTACGTCCTTATCCTCCTTTTCCGTTGCAGGTGAGGAACTAGCAAGGGGTTCAGAAGATTCGAGGGGAGCGTTTTCTACAAATAACTCCTCGAGTTCAGCCTCTTCTTCTTGAGAAGAAAAGATGAGAGCGCTTTGTTCCTCTGAGGCATAAGTTTCCGGTTCCGGGTCAGCCGTACTTTTAATCCGGCGAATGGGAAAATTAGCAATCAAAGCTGTAGAGCGATCGCTATTTTCAATGGCAAACTCCAGTTGTTCGTCATCAATCTCCACATACCGAGAGACCACCGCCAAAATATCATCGCGCATGGCATTCAACATCCCTGGACTAATCCCCGCTCGGTCATAGGCCAGCACCAACTTCAACCGCTGTTTTACCTCCTCGCGACTGGACTGGCGAGTTTTCCAGGGGAAAAGGCGTTCTAGAAGATCATTTAACATAGGGAGTGGGCAGTAGGGAGTGGGCAGTAGGAAATGGGCAATAGGAAATGGGGAAACCGAAATTCACCCAGCTCATCCCTTGCGGAACATCTGAAACAAGCGGCTGAAAAAATTTCCTTGGGGGGGAGCCAAATCCAAGAATGGTACTTTTTCACCTTCTAGACGGCGAGCAATATTACCATAGGCGATTCCGGGTAAAGACGACTCTCCAGCACCAGAAAGTACTAGGGGTTCCCCTCGGTTCGTAGAGACAATCACCCGTTCATCATCCGGAATGATACCCAATAGGGGAATAGCCAGGATTTCTTGCACATCCTGAACTGACATCATGTCATTGGCTTCCACCATATTCGGGCGAATGCGATTGACAATTAAGCGAATTTTGCGAATACTATTGGCTTCCAAAAGACCAATCACCCGGTCAGCATCCCGCACAGCCGCGATTTCCGGAGTCGTTACAATCAGAGCCTCTTGCGCCGCGGCGATCGCATTTTGGAATCCCATTTCAATCCCAGCCGGACAATCCACAATCGCATAATCAAAACTGGGACTCAAGCGATGAATCAACTTGGCCATTTGATCGGGAGTAATGGCATCTTTGGTGCGATTTTGGGCCGCTGGTAACAGCACCAACTTTGACTGGCGCTTATCTCGTACCAAAGCTTGTTCTAGACGGCACTCTCCAGCTATTACTTCTACTGCTGTATAGACAATACGGTTTTCCAAACCTAAGAGCAAATCCAAATTTCTCAAGCCAAAATCGGCATCAACCAGGACGACTCGTCGTCCCCGTTGAGCCAGAGCCATTCCTAAATTTGCGGTACAAGTGGTTTTACCCACTCCTCCCTTTCCTGATGTAACGACGATAATACGGCTCATGATGGCGATTTCTTTGGCAGGGTCACGGCAGTTGATTATAGCAAGGCCCTTTAGCCTTTTAACAGATTTAATTAAACTTTGCTCATCGGCTGCTCTCGAGTCTGTTGTTCCCTCTCCCTATGCCCCCATCCTCCCATCACAGCGCTTTGCGCTGTATATTTCATCGGGGTTGGGTATGGGTTATTGAATCATATTATTGGGAATTTCTTTTAACCAATGATCTAGCTGTTCTTGGTGAAAATGGGGCATACCAAGGCTAATTTAACTCAATTCATCCTTGAATCTTTATCTACTGGGATCTTGTTCTGGCCATTTGATATTTTTCAGTGGTACGATACAGTTCCCACGAAATTATCGGCAAGATTCGGGAATGCGATCGCGAGTGGCGGACTGCCACCAAGACAAGCGCGCAGCTTCTAGAGTGTTCGGACTATCGCGCCAGTTTTTCGAGACAACTCCCAAGTAAATTTCACTCATTTCATCGGTCGATTGCCAACCCCAGCGTACATCGAGCGGCGGTTTATTGGGATTGGATGAATTTTGAGGGGAGTTGTCATAGCGAAACCAAGCATCAATGCGACTGCCGCAGCCCCGGGTTGAAAGTCGATCATCGGCGAATGTTGTGCAGCGCTGAGTTTAGCGCATCTGATCGCCGTCATGAGAAGAATGAAAATAAAGATCGTGGCGCGAATGTAAGGTTTGTTGAAATTAACAGGGCGCATGGGTTTTAACTCAATGGAGGTTAGCCATGGGATGTGGCAATCAAGTATAGATCCAAGGCGATCGCGGACTAGATGCGTTTTACTATTGATGTTGTTTTGCCTCGAATAAGACAGATATGTATCGTAACTTAACAAAAATTAACTGTTGGTTCAAATCTTGCACCCAAATCTGACAAATATGCTAGTATTTACAGAGTTACACGTAGAAATTCGGTGTTAGACCACAAGTTCTAGAACCTATTCTGCTTGAGGGAATTATTCTGCAATACGGATTCATTTTACTGTATAACTTCTACCGTTGTTCCAGGTTGGATTGCACGATATAGTTCATCAACATCTTTGTTTTTCAGGGAAATGCAGCCTAATGTCCAATTATTTTTGCGATCGATGAGATCGTCACGGCCTGATGGTACACCATGAATACCAATTTCTCCGCCAATTGTGGCGCTAACTGGGATAAGTCCTTGTTGTTTAGCTTGTAAATGTTTGCGCCAAGAGTTGGCATTAGGATAATCTAACCAAATGAATTTAGACCAATCCGAATGAGGATACAGATCTCGTACCTTAAAAATGCCTTCAGGAGTTTTGAGATCGCCTTCTCGAAGCTTATCTCCAGTCGGATTACCCCCCAAAACAACGGGATAGGATTTAATGGGTTGGCGATCGTAATAAAGGGTAAGAGTGCCTTGAGATTTTTCAATAAGAATTGAGGTTTTACTCGTGTCGATTGTTCCAGTATTAAGAATATCAAAGATAGTACGATTATAGTTTAATAATTGACTATAATCAGGAGTCGAATGCAGAGGTTGAGAATGTTCCACATTAGCCAAAATTCCCCACAAATTATTGAGCGGAAAAAGATAACCTCGTTTGATCAGGAGAAAACAAACAATACTGCCTGATAACAATAAAAAAACAAGCCAACCCATCGCTTTTTTGTTGGCTTTTTTAATACGATTGTCAATCATAATCGATTTTCTAGCGCTTTACACGTTATATCACATTGTTTGTTTTTTGTCAATTACAATCGTCGATCGCGATCGCCTCTTCCCATTTCCCTAAAGACAAGGCATCTCTTGTCTTTAGGGGGTTTCGGGTCATCTAAGATTAGGTTAACCTGCTGATGAAGCCGATGTTTTTTGTTCAATCCGTTCCAACATTTTTTCCTTATCTTGGCGACGTTTCTTCGCATAAAGTTGAATCGCAGCTACCATCGACACAACCAGCCCAAAAATTAGCCAAGTTGTTAAATCTAAAGGTAAACTTCCCTTAAATACAGCCAAAAGAACGATAACAACTAACAACACTGTTGGGGCTTCATTTAAAGCGCGAAATTGTTGACCTGTCCAGTTGCATTCACCAGATGCTAACCGTTTCATAATGCGTCCACAATAGAAATGATAGGCCAGTAACGCAGTAACCAGAGCTAGTTTAATATGTAGCCAACCCGACTTTAAAATTTCCGGTTCTGTAGAGATCAAACCAATCGCCATTGCCACTGTAACGGCCATTCCAGGCATGGTAATAATATGATAGAGGCGCTTTTCCATAATTTCGTATTGTGCCTTGAGAATGGTTTGTGCCGGTTCATCTCGTTCTGAGGCTTCAGCATGGTAAACAAAGAGACGAACTAAATAAAACAAGCCTGCAAACCAGACCACAACACCGATCAGGTGGAATGCTTTAAACCAAAAATAAGCCATAAAAGGTGTTCTTATCGAGCAACTCATCAAGGCGAGTTTAAGATTTCTCTTGGGTCAACAGGGCGATCGCGTAACAAAAGTTAATATACTTTATTCAGCATTTCTTCTCTTTGCACAGTATTTGCCTCAAAAGATAAATACTCTCGTTAACGTCAGTTTTGGTTAAGCGATCGCAGCACTAGCCTTAATGTAAGCCCCCTGCCCCAAATGCTGTAGATTCGGATAACAACTCCGGTAATTCTCCTCGCTTACAAATAACCACAGAATACGAGTCCGCCGATTCTGTGGCGGTGAGGGGCAAGGAGCATAACCATCCGTGTAAATAATTAGTCCATCGTAATCCCGATATTCCTCCAGATACGCCACAACTGGGTCAAAATTTGTCCCGCCTCGTCCGGTTAATTGCACTTCCTTTTTGGCGCGGCGGAACGTCATCACATCGGCGGTAATCTTGGTATCAAATTGGATCACATCGATCGCCGGCACGCCATAGTTAAAAAAGCGATTCACCACCGAAAACCCCTGCTGTAGCTCCTTTGTCCCCATGGAGCCGCTCACATCAATGGCAAAGAGTAAACGGGTGCTAAACTCGCGACGACTACCCATATAGGCGAACCCATACCGGCGATTCGGCTTCATGCGGGTTAGCCTGCGCTGTTGGCTGAGGATAGAGGTGCGAAACTTGCGTAAAACTGCCCGATAGTCGAGTTTTGGGTGCAGATTCGCCAAAATCCGTTCGCGCAACTTGCCGCCAATGCTGCCCCAACTGTCATTGGCTTGAGCCATTCTCACTAGCTCGTCTAGGCGATCGCTCAACAATTCATCTCGATCCCACTGGTCAGTATTTTCCACACCGATCGAGTTTGTGTCAGTATAAATCGCGAGTAAATTTGAGGGGCGATCGCTGGGGGTTGAAGTCGGTTTAGATTCAGAAGAGCCAGGAGAGCTGGATGCAAGTGCAGCATTCGCTTCCCCCATGCCTACTCCTGGCACTCCAGAGGCTGCTCCCTGTGGATTGGAGGACTGTTGGTCGAGCAATTTGTGGTAATAAAACTCGAAGAATTGCTGGTCATAGTTGCGATCGCTAAAGACATCCCGCGCCCGAGGAAATGGCAACTCGGTTTGCAAGTATTCCTGAAGCGTTAAATTGCTAGCAGCATAGCTAATTGCGGAGTGGGCTTGGCGACGACTGTAGGGGTGTTTGAGCAGAATCCGTAGGGCTTCAAAGCGCAGGGTGGCTTCTAGGTGGCGATCGCTCAACTGCTGAATAAACTCCGGATTGTACTCAATTCGTCCCCGTTGCACGCGAATCGTTTGGATGCGTGGCTCGGAGACCAAAGCGTGACTCGTCCAAGTCGCCAGCAACAGCGGCTCGACGAGCAGCCACTTTTCCACAATTCGAGCAATACGGTGACGGGCAATCGGTTTCATCATAATAATAGATCGTACAGAGATTAAAAGAGGTTGGAGAAACCGGGTTTCTGGCGAACGATTGGGGTTCAAACCTCGATCGCCTCTAAATACTCCGACAAAAAGTCAATCAGATCCATCGATTCAGCCACAAATCCCATGGCATCGCTAAATTTGGGCCCCTGAACCAGAGAGGAAAAATGAGCGATCGCCTCCCGTTGTTTGGCTTTGGCGAGATACTGGAGATATTTCAACAGATTCTTGCGGGCATTCTCTGCTTTATTGTTGGGGCAATGGCCAGCATTGAGCCAGAGTAAAACCCGTTCATTCAAACTGGCAAAATCCTGAATTTCCAGGTCTTTAAGCTGTTTGGAATGTTTAGCAAACTGCAACAGCAGTTGTTCGGGAGTCAAACCCCTTTGGGTAGCCAGGCTTTGGCGAAAGGTGATACTGGCGCGAGTCCCCACCATACCGGCAATCAGTTTGAAGTGAATGTCCTCCAGCTTTGTATGATTGCGAACAAAATTCGCAACTTTCACCCAAGCGCGGCGATCGGGGGTTTTGACGAGTCCGGCGGTGGCGATCGCCATATCCGCATCGGGATTGTCGCCATCGAGATAGTCTGGATGCTGTTGGATAAAGGTTAACACCCGCGCATCGATATTGCGATCGGAAGCCCAGAGCAGCCAATCTTCCACTGTCGGCGCAAACTCGTAGAGATTAAACCGCGACACCAGCGCCGGATCGAGTTCTGTCAGTTGATATTCTTCTCCCGCATTCACCGCAGCAATCACAATACTGCCAGAAGGTAGCGCTCTACCGGCTAAAGTTTTGTTCAGAGTCAGGTCTTGAACGGCTTGCAAAATTTCGGGTCGGGCGCGGTTAAGCTCGTCTAGGAAGAGCACCACGGGGCGATCAGGTTCCGGCCACCAGTAGGGCGGTAAAAACACCGATCGCCCAGTTTTCTCGTCTTTGTGCAACAAGCCAATCAAATCCCCCGGATCGCTCATTTGACCCAAAAAGAACGGGATTACTGGCAGATTCTGGCGCTGACTGTAGAAATGGCTAATCATTTCCGATTTGCCAATACCATGCTTGCCCACCAGGAGGATATTTTGCTCCGGTGGAGTTAGTTCCAGAACTTGATAGAGTTCCCTCGCATCAATACGAATCATTGTCTTCGACCTTTACCCTTTCACTACAAATCCTGATGACGAATCCAGCTAGAGCGGCCGTAGCCCCGCTTAAGACGAGTTGTAAAACGAACACCACTGTTGTAAGTCTCGCGCAGAGCCTGAATTGCGGTTCGCAATTTGGGTAAAACTTCCTTGAACTGGTTAAAGGGAATCAAAATGGCAAAATAGTCGTTGTTGTCAGACAGACGAATAATCAGCTTGAGCTTAACGGTATCGACTTCGGTGGCAAAGTCAAATTGATCTTCCTTAGCAATTTTACGCACCTGAGCCAAGATAGCTTGCACTTTCAAGTCTTTCTGTTTTTGGCGCTTGGCAGCTTGTGCTTTTTGCCGGTCAACCCTCTGGAAAAATGCTTGGATCAGGGCAACCATCTCACTCAGGTCTGAAACGGGGGCGGGCGATCGCTCTCCCCCTAACTCTACCCAGAGCTGTTGCTCCGGACTCATGAACAGATGTAAATGGGTGTGATTTCGATACCAACGCTCGCTGGATTCTTCGAGTAAAATACAACAACAGAGGGTATTGCTGGGGGTCTGCTCTGTACTTGATCTTCTTTGAAAACGATGGTAATGGTGACAGTTATTATGCCGCTCTGCGCCGGCGAGAGGCTCAACTCGCGCCAACAAGTCTTCTGCTAGATCTTTAGCCTGTTCGAGATTAACGCTAAGGGGTTTTGTCCCGGATATATTCTCCCGGAGGAGCTTTTGCAAACTTCGTGATGTGATGGACATAAGATAAACGACCTTCTTTCACTCAGATTCGGCAATTTTGCGCACAAAGCGACTCCACAGGAGTATCGCCACCAACCCACTTTCGATTATATCGACTCGCGATCGATTTTATCTTGAGCAAAGGAGCTTATCCCTGGGAATTATGGGGTTCCTGGTGTTGGCAGCGTAATGCCAAACAGAATAGCGAAAACTTTCTGTAACTGATTATTCGGCTTTGGTAATATCAAAGCCGATTGCCACCTGGTCATTCTCAGCAAATTTAATTATGAAATAGTATCTAAAAAAACTATTGTTTTTCCTGCATGGGCTATTCAGCCCTGAGCATTGACTTCATGCCCTATTCCCTGGTGCGGCAGTATATGTTAATATTTTTTTCAATTCTGAAAATCATGCCCCGTACTGTTGGAGAGGAAAACACACTTATGGAAGCAGCACTGCTGTTGGCAAAATTACCTGAAGCCTATTCAGCCTTTAGCCCACTAATCGATGTTTTGCCTGTAATTCCTATCTTTTTCTTACTGCTGGCCTTTGTTTGGCAAGCAGCAGTTGGGTTTAAATAGAGTTTAAGATAAATGTAATATCAGAAACATTTATTTCCCTAGAGACAGGTTTTAAGCCTGTCTCATTTTTATGCATCTAGCGTTTACCAAGGGTATTTTGGAAAGCGGGACGTTGGGATAAACGCTGGATGTACTCCGTAATGGCTGGATACTCACTCAAATCAAGCTTGAGCATCACAGGCATATAGAAGAGAAGCGATCCGACTGCCACATCAGCGACGGTAAACCGATCGCTGAGTAAAAAGGGTTGAGCTTGTAGACGTTGATTCAGGGGAGGCATAAAATCCGCCAAGGCGCGATCGCGGGATGCTTCAATAAACACCCCTGGGCCCAAACTAGCATTGGCAAAGATCGTCCACTGGTTCATCTGTGCGATCTCTTGCACCGATCCCTGAGCATTGCCATACTGGAGAGCCAGATACATTAAAATTGCCCCAGATTCCCAAATGGTAAAGTCGCCATCTACGAGGGCAGGCACTTTCCCCATGGGATGAATTGCTAAATAGTCCGGTTTCTTATGTTCTTTCCCTTGAATGTCCACAGCAATCAATTCATAGGGAACACCCAGTTCCTCTAAATACCACTGAACTAAAGTTCCACGAGTTCGCGGGCCACCATAGAGTTTGATCATTCCTTAAAGTACCTTATGGGTATGTTCGTGTTGTTTTACATTATCTTCTGTGCGAACCACATTCGTCATATTTAAAACTCGCTTGCGCTCCGTGGAAAAGTTAAAATCCTGATGACAAGTGCCGATGGGAATTTTAGCTTTAGCACGTTCATGACTAGGAACCTTATAACTGCGAACAGCGGCGATCGCCCGTTCCACAAACTCGTCACAGAACTGGGGCTTCTCTGGGAACTCGGTCGGTTTTTGGGGGGTCTGATGGATCAGTACCGTACCTAATGTGGTTCCCAAGGCCATTTCATAGGAGGTGGGAATTCCCTTAAATAAAGCTTCTAGAGCGGCTGAAGGGATCGGTTCTATTACTTTGACCGGATAGACCTCTCCATCTTCCTTAATAAAGCAAGTGGCCAAGCCAACGACTAAATAATCATCCCCGGATACATCGGGGGCATTGGGATAGGTTTGTTCAGCAGTCATAAGGGTGAGGGATATAAATCAATGGATTGGATATCAACCTAACTAGGAGGAAGCAAGAGTTTAAGCGCTCTCCCAAACCGAAAGTAACAGAGACCTCGATCGGCGCACCCCGCTATTCCATATGTTGCATCTTACCATTAGCCACCTGAGTAACTGGTACATTCGCACTTTTTCCGTCAGGATTTCCCCCTTACAGTGAAGGTATCAAAGATAAAGTACAGTCAGTCATTAAGGTACAGTTCATGGGCATCAATCTTTCTACTTCTAGTGTTGATTCTTTCGGAGGTTTATATCTAAGGCAACCTAAACCGATAACAGAAAGACCCCCTGTTAATCGAAAATTGAGCCAACAAGCTAAAACTCGCTTAGAACAAGGGGACTATTTAGGAGCGATTGACCTGTTAACTTGTCTGATTGAATCCGATCCCACTTGTGCCGATCACTACAATAATCGCGGATATGCCTATTTTCAGGATGGAGAGGTGGAAGAGGCGATCGCCGACTATAGCCAAGCGATCCAACTGAATCCTACACTCGATCGAGCGTATAATAATCGTGCCAATGCCTACGCTCGCCTAGGAGATCTCTACGCTGCTCTGCTCGACTACGATCAAACGTTAGATTTAAATCCCTTAAAAATCCAAGCTTGGATTAACCGAGGCATTACCTTTAGACAACTTCAGATTTATGAACTTGCTCTCGATAACCTGGACTTTGCCCTGCGTCTGGGTCGTTTAGAAGGCTATATTTATGCCGAACGAGGACGCACCTATCATCTGATGGGAGATTGGAATTGGGCGATCGCCGACTACCAAAGAGCGATCGACTCCTTCCAAAATGCTCCCCAGCTCTCAGGAGCCGAACAACGCCAATATCAACGGGTTCTGCATTGGAAAGACCAACTGCTCAAACCCCTTGCAGAATAAGGGATTTCCAGAATGAATTATCGATCTACCCGCTCCTTTTTCCAAACCACAGAACGTTTTTGCGGATCGATCCGGTGACTTTGTTCAGCCATCACTTGCTTCGCTTGCTCGGGATCGAAAGATCGGTCAAAATCTTGTTGTAGTTGAGTGACTCGGTCTTGAGTTTGCTGAACTTGGATCTCGACAATTTCTAACTTTTCTTCTACCGATCGATGATAGGGAATCAGGCGCATCACTGCCCCAGTTGCGATCGCGACCAAAACCAGATTCACACTTAACTTCATCATTGTTTCCCAGGCGATCGCTGCAGCTAAGGGAGAGGAGCGACGACGCGATCTTTGGCGCTGGTTCCGCATCCGACGACGATCCAATGGATTAACGGAATGAGGGGGTCTCTGGGGGGTTGGCTCACTAGCAAGCATGGGCGTTTTAGAGGATTACAGCGCAACAAAAATTTATGCCCTGATAATACACCTTAGAGTTCACCCTAACCGCCCATTCTCAAAAGTTTTTTCCGTATTCCCCCCAGAATTCTCAAAGACCCTTGATTAACAGGGACTTCAACCTTACTTATACAGTTCGGTAGAGAGGCGGAAAGCTAAGATTCCTGGGATTAAAGCCAGAACTAGAGCCACAAATACTTGAGTATCTGATAAAGCCATGATCAAGAACTCCTGTTAAACATAGGTTTGTTCAACACTGTTGCTTAAATTGCCCTCTAGGGGAATAGGTTTGTTACATACCGTAACATTTTAGAATAGCCCAAACCCCCAGGGGAAACCAGAAGCCGGGTTTCTTCCTTCTCCTTGCGTCAGTCTCCTGCACCTAGGCAGAAACCCGGTTTCTTTCCCCCGCCAACCGTCCCCAAAATTGGACTGGGTACTATACTAAAGTGGGGCATATCCACCCACCACCCAATCATTTTTAATTTTTAATTTTTAATTTTTAATTGAACCATGCCACAAGTGCTTGCGGGTCATCACCAGATAGAACGGAAACTGAGCGAGGGAGGATTTGGCATAACGTACCTCGCCAGAGATAGCCACCGTCCGGGACATCCTCTCTGTGTGGTAAAACAGCTCAAGCTCCAGTTTAATAACCCCCAAGGTCTGAAAGTGGCGAAACGGTTATTTGACCAGGAAGGGGAAATTTTAGAAGAATTGGGAAATCACGATCAAACCCCGCGCCTGTTGGCATTTGTGGCAGAAGGAGGACAATTTTATCTGGTTCAGGAATATATCCACGGTAGAACCCTTTCCAGAGGTGGAACCGCAACCAAGTCCAGAACCGCAACCGGTAGTGGAAGCGCCACCCGAACCCGAACCGGAACCACAGCCAGAACCCGAACCGCCTCCAGAACCAGAGGAACCCCAACTGCCCATCTTCCGGTTTGAAGTCGTGACAGTGAACCGACGGGGAGAAATTATTGCACGGGAAAATCGGCAAGCGCAATATTTCCAAGAGAACTTGGGAGCAGGAATCTTTTTAGATATGGTGGCTATTCCGGGGGGAACGTTCCTCATGGGGTCGCCACCAGATGAAGAGGAACGACGAGATAATGAAGGGCCGCAGCATTCGGTGACGGTGCAGCCGTTTTATATGGAAAAATTCTTGATTACGCAGGCTCAATGGCGCAGGATAGCGTCGTTTCCGCAAGTGAATCGTACCCTAAAATCCGATCCGTCTCGTTTCAAGGGCGATAACTTGCCCGTAGAACGAGTTTCATGGTATGATTGCGATGAATTCTGCGCCCGGCTGTCCCAGTATACGGGAAACTCCTATCGCTTGCCTTCTGAGGCAGAGTGGGAATATGCCTGTCGCGCTGGAACAACGACTCCGTTTTGGCGACACCCTGACTACTGACCTCGCCAATTATAACGGGAACTCTACATATGCTGATGGCCCCAAGGGTGAGTATCGTGAGAAAACTACGCCGGTAGGAAGTTTTCAGCCGAACGAGTTTGGACTCTACGATATGCACGGCAACTTGTGGGAGTGGTGTGCCGATCATTGGCATGATAACTACAATCTAGCTCCTACAGATGGGAATATATGGCTATCTAGCGATGGATTAATTCAAGAGTATTGCGCGGTGGTTCTTGGATCGGATCTCCTAGGGACTGTCGCTCTGCGATTCGGAGCTTCAACAGTCCCGTCAGTCGGAACGACGGCATCATTGGCCTGCGGGTTGTCCGTCTCCCCCCAAAGGCGGAAATTTTTTTGAAAAAATGGGGGTCTGTTCTTCTCTTATATATATGCGGACACATTCCCTGACTATAGCTCCTAGGCTACCAAAGAATGAGGGAAAAGTCAAGGTCAATGAACAATTAACAATGTTCATGTCGGCGAGAGCCAAAACATGGGAGTAATATCAAGTCCGAATAATCAGCTATGATTTGTCATTGCGACCGCAGGGAAGCAATCGCCAAGATTAGCGAGATTATGAGATTGCTTCACTCCACTGCGTTCCGTTCGCAATGACAACTGTTTAATCGGACTTGATATAACTGCATTAATTCCAGATTGGTTCGTTAACATGGATTTATTCTCCTACGAAGCGCGATAGACCTATGGTTCAACTGCAATCCAAACAAGTCAAGTCTCCATCGTCGGATCAGCGTATTGTCCATTCTGGGATTACTTGGGAGCAATTCAAACTCCTTCAGTCTGGATTTGGTGATCGCCGCAATCTGCGGCTTTTTTACTACCAAAATACTGTAGAAATTCTCATGCCGGGACGAGAACACGAATTTTTCAGTCGCTTAATTGGATTTCTGATTGGGTTATTTTGTCTGGAAATGGGAATTGAATTTGAACCCCTTGGTTCGACTACGCAGGAGCGCGAAGGTACTGCTTCAGCCGAACCAGACGAATCCTATTGTTTCAGTACATCTAAGCCTAGCCCGGATTTAGTCATCGAAGTCATCTTTACCAGTGGCAGCCCCAACGAACTGCAACGCTACCGCGTCCTAGGTATTCCAGAAGTATGGTTTTGGGAAGATGGTGTATTTAGCCTCTATCGACTGCAAGGGGAAAATTACAGTCAAATTTCTCGCAGTGAAATCCCGGAATTGATCGACTTGGATATAGAACTGCTCACTCGCTGCGTGTTGATGGCACAAACGTCACGCTTAGAAGCCGCGAATGAGTTTCGTAGATGGATGAAAAATTAAAACAAATGCATTTTTCGACAATAATTAACAATGAACAATGAACAATGGCGTTTGTAGGGGCGGGTTTAACCCAAATTTAGGCCACCCACAAATCGATTCCCAAAACCCGCCCCACCCCCAGGGAAACCCACTGCGAAGGGTTGGAGGGCAGGTTTACCAACATCTTCAATGCCCACCGATCGCTGTTGTAAACCTGCCCCTACGGTTTTTGGGATTAAGAAACTAGATTTCTGGCCACGAATTACCCTACAGCATACTCAGTAAACTGTCGTTTAAATGGAGAATGAAAACCAATGACTATATCCGTTTTCGGCACACCTAAATCGTGCAATTCTTGACCCACATCATTTTCCGTCCCATTGTGCTGTATCCAAACTTTTCCATCCTTAATATCAAAATGTAAAATAGAGCCATAAATCCGGTAATCCCCTATCCAACCCACATGAAAAAGCTGGTAATGATCTCTAACTAGATCGAAAATTAATTGTGTGTCTACTCCGTCTTCTGGATCGGTGCCCAAATGAGCCTAGGTTTCTAAGAGATTTTGAATGGCTTGGCGATAGCGATCTAGTTTATCCATCGGTTAATACTCTCCTGTTTCGGTTCATAGAGAATGATCTTCAATTGTTGAGTGTTAATGATTTCTTGAACTAATTCTATACTAAAAAATAATTATAGGTTTCGAGAGTAATGGCGAGATAAAGAATATGCTCTGAATATTGTTTGAGTAAGAGACTAAGATAGGTAATAAATTGACCAAGGGCTGTATAAAATTCGGAAATCGTAGAGTTTTGAATAAAGCCTTTAATTTCTACGGCAATTTTATCTCCTTCTCGTTCTGCCGCTAAAAACTTTTCTGCACCCAGATCGACATAAAGTTTTCCGAGATCGGATCGTAGCATCAGAGGGTCATGGGTGATTATCCATCCATCTTTTTCTAAAGCATGGCGTACAGCTTGATGAAACAAATCTTTAGCCGGCATGATAATATTTTCTAGAGGATACCCAATTCTCAAAGTAAAATCGACTCTCTAATGCAATTATATCCTACTTTTACCTTAAGAATGGGTATAATGATCCATAAAAACTATCCATACTTCATGATGAATGATTTATTTAAAGGATTTGAAGACCTATTAGAACTCGCCAAACGGCTAGAAGAAAAAGCAGAACAAGGAGAATTGAAAACCGATATTCAGTTTCGTTCTTTGAGTAATATCCCCCAAGGGGGAAATATTCCCAAACGTGCCCCGAGTAAACCTTCATCAGAGGTGATTATTACGCCGCCACCATCGGAAACTGGGGACAATATTTCAACTGCGCCAAATTCTGGCAACTTATCCTTAAACCAAATTGGCGGTTTAGAAGAAGTGAAACAGGAATTGCGAGAACTGGTGGAACTACCCCTCAAACGTCCTGAATTACTGGCGCAATTGGGTCTAGAACCGACGCGGGGAGTATTGTTAGTGGGGCCCCCTGGTACGGGAAAAACCCTCACGGCTCGCTCTCTGGCTGCCGAATTAGGGGTGAATTATATCGCCATTACGGGGCCGGAAATTATGGGGAAATATTATGGAGAATCGGAAGGTCGATTAAGGGATTTATTTGAGAAAGCGGCTCGTAATGCTCCTTGCTTGATTTTTATTGATGAAATTGATAGTTTAGCGCCCGATCGCTCCCAAGTGGAAGGAGAAGTGGAAAAGCGCGTGGTTGGTCAACTCTTGGGGCTGATGGATGGCTTTTCGGTCAGTGATTCAGTCGTCATTTTAGCCGCCACCAACCTGCCCAACCGCCTCGATCCGGCTTTGCGACGACCGGGAAGATTCGATCGCGAAATTGTGTTTCGAGTCCCCAGAATAGAGGAACGAGTACAGATTCTCCAGATTCTCAGCCAAGGGATGCCCTTAGAGTCTGGGGTGGATTTGGAGGCGATCGCCTCCCGCTCTGTCGGATTTGTGGGCGCAGACTTAAAAGCCCTGTGTCAAAAAGCCGCCCATCATGCTCTGCGTCGCCAAGTCCCCACCCCAGACACCCAACCCACTGCCCCATTAACCATTAATTCCGATGATTTTGAGCAAGCGCTAAGTGCGATTAAACCCGCAGTATTGCGCTCGGTGGAAGTGGAATCTCCCCAAGTCGCTTGGGACGATATTGGCGGGTTAGAGGAGACCAAACAACTGTTGCAAGAGTCCGTCGAAGGGCAATTGCTCTATCCAGAACTGTATCAAAAAACGCAAGCGAAAGCGCCCAAAGGCATATTACTGATGGGAGAACCAGGAACGGGTAAAACCCTGTTGGCTAAGGCGATCGCCTCCCAAGCACAGGCGAACTTTATCGCCATTTCCGGGCCAGAGCTGCTCAGTCGTTGGGTCGGAGCCTCAGAACAAGCCGTGCGAGAACTGTTTGCCAAAGCCAGACAAGCGGCTCCTTGCGTGATTTTTATCGATGAAATCGATACCCTAGCGCCCGCACGAGGTCAGTATAGCGGTGATTCTGGAGTGGGCGATCGCGTGGTGGGGCAACTTCTGACCGAAATTGACGGGTTATCAGTTTCCAAAAACCTGATTCTGATTGCAGCAACCAATCGTCCGGAGGCGATCGATCCCGCTCTGTTGCGTTCCGGCCGTCTCGATCTGCAACTGAAAATCGACCTCCCCGACACCCCCAGTCGCCTCGCCATTCTCCAAGTCCACAACCACAACCGTCCCCTTTCCGGCATTGACCTCTCCCACTACGCCGAACTCACCTTCGGATGGAGTGGCGCAGATCTAGCTCTTCTGAGCAACCAAGCCGCCCTGCAAGCGATCCGCCGTTTCCGCACCCTAAACCAACCCGTTAGCGAACTCTATATTACCAGTGACGACTTCCAGCAAGCTTACACCCAACTCAAAACCCTGCGAGGATTATAAGATAGTGAAGCTTTTTATCCAACTGTTTGCTTTAAAATTTTTGTACCCTCTAATTTATCTGTAGGATATAATAATATTTTATAAAAATCTTCTCCTTCTAATCCATCTTTACTTATAGTATCAAGTCCTCCATACAAAACTGTTACTTGATATATCCCTGGGTTAACTGGTATTTGCAAAGTATCGGGTTGGTAATCTACAGCACCAAAAACAGCTAATTTCCCAGAGTGTATCATAATACTACACTGAACTATATGATCCCAAGAATCTAAAGATACAGGAATATTCTTTTCACTTATTTCCAAGCCCACAGGCACTTCCATATTTCTTGCAGTAACAATTGCAATTTTACTAGATGTATATACTAATTTATCCTTAATAGAATGATCAGAAATGTATCCTGAAATATCATCATTGTTATTGGCATCACTTAAAAATATAAGATGGTAGTCTGCAAAAATCTTCATTGATATTTTTTTCATTATGATTATATCATTTTCCTAGATACATACACTGAAGAAGTATCAATTGTCGCAAACATTTTTTGATGCTATAATCGCAATCAGAATTACAGACCAATCCTGGGTTGTAACCGTTCATTTGAGAGGCAACAAATAGATGACTTCATCAACAGTATCGCCAACATTACTTAGCCCTTTTAGCTTACGAGAATTGCCCCTAAAAAATCGCGTAGTTATGGCCCCCATGACCCGCTCACGCGCAGGTTCAGAACGCATTCCCAACGCTTTGATGGCTGAATATTATGTTCAACGGGTCTCTGCGGGTTTGATTATAACCGAAGCAACAGTTATTTCTAAACAGGCTAACGGATGGGTAAATTCACCTGGGATTTACTCAGAGGAACAAACTGAAGCCTGGAAACAAGTTGTTGATGCCGTTCATACTCGAGGAGGACTCATTTTTCTGCAACTTTGGCATTGCGGACGAGCATCCCATAGTAGTTTTCAGGAAAATGGTCAATTACCCGTTGCCCCTTCAGCAATTAAACTCAATGGAGAATATGTTCATACTCCGATTGGCAAACAACCCTACGAAACCCCTCGCGCCTTAGAAACAGAGGAAATCCCCACAATTGTAGAAGACTATCGTCGAGCAGCAGAACGCGGTAAAGAAGCAGGATTTGATGGGGTAGAGATTCATGCTGCTAATGGCTATTTAATCGACCAATTTCTGCAATCTAAAACCAACCATCGGACTGATAGGTATGGTGGGAGTGTGGAAAACCGATATCGCTTTCTCCAAGAAATTGTTGAATCCGTTCTCACCGTTTGGTCAGCAGATCGAGTCGGGGTTAGACTCGCCCCAAATGGGAATTTTAATGATATGGGTTCGCCAGACTTTCGCGAAAACTCTCTGTATATTGCTAAACAGTTAAATGTTTATGGATTAGCTTACCTCCATGTAATGGATGGTTTAGGCTTTGGTTTTCACGAATTAGGAGAACCGATGACGTTGGCAGAATTTCGAGAAGTATTTACAGCACCGCTAATGGGAAATTGTGGATATACTCAAGAAACTGCTGAAGTTGCAATTAAAGAGGGACATGCCGATTTAATTGCCTTTGGGCGACCATTTATTAGCAATCCCGATTTAGTAGAGCGTTTTACTAATAGCTGGCCGCTGAACCCCGAAGCCGAGATGAACATTTGGTTTTCATTTGACCGAGAAGGTTATACGGACTTCCCCAACTATAGTTAATGACCCAATTTTCTCTATATGCTCTAACTAATTTCATCTAACTTGCGCCGTACCTCTTGAATATCCTGCCACATTAACCACTTCGGCTTTCCTGGTTCGCGGGAGGGATTTCGCAGTAAATAAGCTGGGTGAAAAATAGGCATACAGAAGCGCCCTTGCCAGTCAAACCACTGACCGCGAATTTTTGTAATGCCTCGTTTATCTGCTAAGATCCCTTGAACGGCTGTTGCACCAGTCAATAAAATGATTTTTGGATTCACTAAACGGATTTGTTCTAATAAATAAGGCTTACAAGCATCCATTTCTGAGGACGTGGGTTTACGGTTTCCTGGAGGGCGGCATTTGTTGACATTACAAATATAAACATCACGCTCGCTATCTAATTTTACCGATGCCAATATTTTATCGAGTAACTGACCGGATTTCCCGACAAATGGTAATCCTTTTTCGTCTTCATTTTGTCCGGGAGCTTCTCCCACAATCATCAAGCTAGCTTTGGGATTTCCCCGGTGAATTACTACATGGGTACGGTTTTGTCCTAATTCGCAGCGCTGACACTGTTGGCAATGTTTGGTCAGGGCTTCTAATGTTTCATAGGTTCCTGGAGGAATGGGAATTTTGGGATCTTTGGGAATTAATTCTAGGGAAGAAAACCCAGAATTGCCGGCAATAGTTGAGTCATCGAAGAGATTCAGTTGATCGGAATTAGACATAGTAATTAATAATGAAAACTAACAAAGTTTACTCTCTCCTACTGGAGATGGATTCGCTTCTCAAGGGATGAGGAAAAGAGGTGTAGGAATTTTTGTGCTTTTATAGCAAAGAAAAGGAGAGTTAGGACATTTTCTATTGCCTCTTGCCTCAAACCATAACCTAACTGTGCTAACCGACTCTTTCTCTGCTATAGCTTTGAGTGGGTGCATTAGGCTGTCGCTAACGCACCTTAGTACTTCTGCACGAAGTCTATTCATCTTTGCCTAGAATACTGGCTAAGAGGGCTTTTTGGGCGTGCATTCGGTTTTCTGCCTGATCCCATAGGCGAGATTGGGGACATTCCATCACTTCATCGGTAATTTCTTCACCACGATGGGCGGGTAAACAATGGAGGATAATAGCTTCAGGATCGGCTAATTTTAATAGCTCTGTATTCACCTGATAAGGTTTGAAGAGTGGAATCCGTTCTCTGGCTTCTTTTTCTTGACCCATACTTGCCCAAACATCAGTATATAAAGCATGACATCCTTTGGCGGCTTCTTGGGCATTGTGGGTAACAATCACTTCTGTTTTATCCCCCGCAAATTCTTTGGCTTTGGCGACAATTTTCGAGTTGGGTTCATATTCAGCAGAAGGGACAGCAATGCGTACATTCATGCCCATCATTGCACAGCCGAGTAAGAGGGAATTGGCAACATTATTGCCATCGCCAAAATAGGATAGGGTTTTACCTTGGCAACTGCCAAAACATTCTTGGATAGTGAGTAAATCAGCGAATATTTGGCAAGGATGCTCTAAGTCGGTGAGGGCGTTGATGACAGGAATACCAGAAAATTGGGCATAGTTTTCTAATTCTTTTTGTTCAAAGGTACGAACAGCCAAAATATCTAAATACCGGCCTAAAACTCTGGCTGTATCGGTAACGGGTTCGCCACGACTGACTTGGGTGACACTGGGATTGAGGTCAATGACTTGACCGCCCAGTTGATACATGGCAACGCTAAAGCTGACGCGGGTACGGGTTGAAGCTTTGCTAAATAAAAGTCCAAGAACTTTACGGCAAGTCCAACTGATGTCTCCTGATTTGAGTTGGGCAGCGAAGGTTAATAGCTCATGCAGTTCGTCAACGGTTAAATCGGCAACGCTTAATATGTTTCTTCCTTTTAAGGCTTCCATAGGGATTTCTACAAAACGATAGTGTACAGAGTGGGGAGTGGGGAGTCGGGAATAGGGAATAGGGAATAGGATATCTCTGTGTCTCCCCATCCCCTTATCTCCTCATCTCCCCATTACCCATTTTGAGGTAACCAATCTTTGAGAGTCATGCCACCAAAAACAGCAGCTAGGATGATTAAGGCTCCAATACCAATGGGACTGGGAACCCAAAAAATGACTTCTAAGTGATTGATTTCTCCGGCCTCAAGTGTCCAAATTAATTGATGATTTTCGGGGTCTGAGACGGGAGTGAGGCTATTTTCAGCTTCGGTAATGGGTTGGGCATCCCAGGGGGTAGTAAGGGCAAATTCTAGATTGAATAGGGAACCGGGACTGACGAGAACATTGCCTTCGGAGGAGAGAACGGCGAGCGATCGCAAGTCTACATCCATTTCTAGACGGTTGCGAATGGCGATCCAAAAGTTATTTTGAGCAATATTGAGTTCGGAGGTGAGTTGGGGTAGGGTTTCATCCTCTGTTTGGGTTTGGAGATGAGTGGGGTTAAAAAACTCATTAAACTTGGAGGCTAAGTCTGCACCATTATAAAAGGGAATGGTGACGAGCAGTTCCCGGTCGGAAATCCGTTGGGTTTTGCCTCGCAATTTTCGGGTACGTTCTTGCAAGCTTTCTAACCATTGTTCGGCCACCACTTGGCTGAAATCGTGCAGGCGATCGGAAATTTGCACCCGTTGCACCATTTCTCCATAGGTTTGGCTTTGAAAATTGACCCCCACATCATACTTAACGCATCCCGTGAGGGCGATCGCCACGATTAAATATAACGGCCAGAAAATCCGAACCCTAGATCGATGTTTTCCCATGATTTTGGTCTATCTCGTGTTGGCTGCCTTCCCATTATCCCCCTATCCGAAGCCAATCCACCCGCCAATAATTAAGGCGATCGCCACTAAAGCCACCCAAAGAAACCGATTATCTTCTGTTTCTACGGAGGACCAATCCATCGGTTCTAACTCCTCTTTGGACTTTGGAGGCTTAACTTGGGTGGTTCCTGTTCCTTGACGATAAAGGCGATCGCTCTCCTCCATAGCAGATAAATCGGGAATCGTAGTATTCCATTCCGAACGGCGATTGAGCTGGGGAGCCTTCAAAATCTCTAATAACCGGCGTGCTTGTTTGCGAGTGTGCCAATCGGGATGATTGTCCAGGGTTTCACATAAAGATAAGGCTTCGTCGCGCTTTCCGGCTGCTTCATAGGCGGTGACTAACCAAATCTGCACTTCACCTCCCAAGGCAGAAGAGCCAGCCACTTGCCCCTTGGCAGCTTCTAAATCGGCGATCGCCTCCCGATAGTCTCCACGCTCAAAGGCTTGTTTACCTCTTTCCAACAGTTCCATCCTTCCTCCCTAAGCCACAATCATCGAACCAATTCCAGCATCAGTTAGCACCTCCAACAACAGGGAATGGGGAACCCGGCCATCAATAACATGGGTCGCTCTGACTCCTTGAGCTAAACTTCGGACACAGCATTGCACTTTTGGAATCATTCCTCCAGCGACAATTCCCACCTCAATGAGATTGCGAGCTTCCTGAATATCTAGGCTATCGATCAGGGTCGAGGGGTCTTTATAGTTTCTCAAAATACCGGCTGTATCGGTTAACAAGATCAGTTTTTCCGCCGATAAGGACGCAGCCAATTCTCCAGCTACGGTATCGGCATTAATGTTATAGGCTTGTCCTTGGGGATCGCAGGCAACACTAGAGATTACGGGAATATAACCATTTTCCAACAATGGCTTCAGAACTTTAGTATTGATGCTGCTCACTTCTCCCACAAATCCAATCCCTTCTTGACCCTGGGGGCGAGCAGTAATCAAGTTACCATCTTTACCGCACAGGCCGATCGCCTGGCCCCCAGCTTGGTTAATTAACGAGACGATTTCCTTATTTACCCGACCGACTAACACCATTTCTACTACATCCATCGTCGGTGCATCAGTCACGCGCAATCCATTCTTGAATTGGGGTTCGATACCTAATTTGCCCAGCCAGGTGTTAATTTCTGGCCCTCCCCCATGGACTAGCACCGGACGCACTCCCACACAGGAAAGAAACACAATATCGCGCATGACTTGGTCTTTGAGGGTGCTATCTTTCATCGCTGCTCCCCCGTATTTAATCACGACTGTCCGACCGGCAAATTTCTGGATATAAGGAAGAGCTTCACTTAAGACACGAACCCGAGTGGGTTCATCTAGATGGTCAGTTGCTGCTGTAGACATGAATAGATTCCTTGATTTAACAAAGGTCTGATTGTGGATGAAAGCCGAGTGGCTCAACTGTTAATTGTGAACAGAATCGGATTTCAAAATCCGAGGCAGTTGGGTGAGAATGGTATCGGTTACTTGTTCGAGGACTCCGTTCCAGTGAGAGTGAGGTGTCAATCGGCTAATAATATAAGTAATGATACAGCAACAACAAATCGTTGTCTCTTACAGAATGCATTGAGGCAGATAGGCGATCGCTATCAGTACGGTTATCTTAGGTTCATAGATATGTAATATTATAAACCATAATATTCGCGTTATTTCATTATGTATCAGAGTGTAGAGTATAACGTTAACCAATGCTAAGATCCACTAGGCAATATGACTGAACACAATATACTGAAGGAAAGAATCAAGATCAATAATTTACTGGCAACTAAGAATTATCAACACTTGAAGTGTTGCTAGTGGCTTAGGATGAATTCTTAGCTCACACAGCTATTATGCTGGAGTTGTATCCCCAGAAATGGAAAACTCCCAGTGCAGCCAGTAGCCGTTAGATGAAGATGATTAGAGGAGAGTAATGCTTAAACTCAATGATTTGTCTGAAATTCATGAGGCAACAGATCTCGCTAACTTATTTGTGAGACTAGGCTACGAAAATTGCTTTGGTCAATTAAACACAGAAAATCTACAGTTATCACCCGTTCTAGAAGAATCAATTTATCGCTCCTATTTACTCGCTTCATACCAAGAGACCCAATTACAAGTGATTTTATTTGAACTGAAATGGGACTCAGATACTGTATTAAAGAAAAATATTAAAGCTATTGCTAATAACCTAAGTCAGCGATCGAATTTATTCTTGATTCTAGGAACTACCGACTATGAGCGTTTATTTGTCGTCACTACACTTACCCATTTTGATAAGACAAAAATGAGCTTAGAAAAAATCATTAAACTCAGCCAAGTTTTTTTACAGCCCCCAGAACTATTTGATGTTCATTTATTTACTAAGCTTGCTGCATCTGGCAAAGATGTTCGTCAACTTTATCAAACCCACCATAAATTTAATACCTTTGCATCTCAGAGGACAAGAGATAAACAACCAGAATTAGACTCTCTAGGCTTATATTTAAATACAATTGGTAAAACGAAACTTCTAACTCCAGAGCAGGAGATATTATATTCTCGACAAGCTCAGTTATGGTTTCAACTAAAACAAGTATATGATGATTGGCTCAAAGAGCATAAAACTCGACCAACTGATTTAGAATGGGCACAGAAATCAGATTTAAGCTTGCCTGAATTCTATCAAAGATTTTATCTAGGTAAATTCGCTCGTGATAAACTCACTCAAGCTAACTTAAGGCTTGTAGTTAAAATTGCCAAGAAATATCAATCATCTTCTTATTGCCTAGATTTAATTGATTTAATTCAAGAAGGCAACCAAGGTTTAATGATAGCAGTTGAAAAATTTGACCCCACTAAAGGGTGTCGTTTCTCAACTTATGCTTACCACTGGATTCGTCAAGCAATTACAAGAGCGATACAAAACTATTCGTCCATTATTCGACTTCCGGTTTATATCTGGGATAACAAGAGAAAGATTGACAAAACTATATCTGAATTCAAGGAAGCAGAAATAGCTTGCTCAATGGAGAACATAGCTGCTTATTTAGAAAAGAGCGTTCAATCCATTCAAGAAATCATTCAATACCTTGAACCAATACTTTCATTGAATATATTTGTAGGGGACAGCGAAGACACTTCTCTTGAACAGTTGATTTATGATTCAAAAATAGAAGAAGAATTAAATCTAGGTCTAATTAGAGAAGACTTAGAGGAAGCTTTATCTACACTGAAACCAAAGGAAGTAGACATACTGAAGCAGCGATTTGGTTGGGACGATGGAGACTACAAATCTTTGCAAACAGTTGGAAATATTTATGGTGTAAGCCGTGAAAGAATTAGACAAATTGAGAACATAAATTTAATTAGATTAAGACATCTAATGTCAGCATACTCCAATGAGTATATGAAAAATTCAGACTCTTTGAGATCGGAGAGTCTGAACCAAAATAAAATCTCATCAACAGAACCACCACCAGCACCAAGAAGACCCAGCCTATCCAGAAAAACCAATGAAGTAAATGATTCAAATAACAATTCATTACCTTTCATTTATGATGAACTGAAAGTCCAGAAAATTAGAATATTCAAGTGTTCTGGGTTTAGTGACGATAGAATCATCAGCATACTGTGGAAAGTACCAGAAGATTCTCCAGAGTTTTGCAGAGCAAAACAAGAGTATCAGAAATTGATGAATCCCACTCATAATTAGTTGAGCTATGCCTATCCCCGACTATATTGACAACGAAAAACACATCCTTAAATTAGTCCTTGAACAGCTTATCCTTAGCGATCGCCAACTGAACCTCGATATCGCTACTGGATTCTTTCGGATTGAAGCTTGGGTAGAATTGGAAGAGGCTATGAACCGTCTTACTTCCCTGCGGCTTCTCATTGGACGTGACCCTACGATCCGTCCTGCTGAGAGAGATCGCCTAGACTTACTCAAATATTTCCGCACGGACTTACGAGAGGAACTCAACCAAAAGCAATTTACACTCAGCTACAAGCAACAAATTGACCGAATTATTGCTTATCTGGAGCAGGAACATATTCAAGTTAGACTCTACGGAGCGACCACAGGAGAGTTTCTTCATGCCAAGGCTTATATCTTCGATTCCCACAGCATTGTAGGATCGAGTAACTTTACTGTACCGGGAATCAGAAAAAATAAGGAACTGAACATCGTCAACAAAAATAAGGCGATCGCTAGTAACCTCAGACAAAACTGGTTTGAGACGTTCTGGAATGATTCCAGTGTTGACCCAGACTATAAGGCTAAACTAATTGAAGCCCTCAATGCTTCCAAGTTTGGCAGTAAAGCCTACACTCCTTATCAAGTCTTTCTCAAGGCTCTCTATGAACTGTTTAAGGATGACTCAATCGTTGGAGACGGAGAACAAACCACCTTAGAACTGGCCAGTTTCCAACAAGAAGGATTTGAGAGAGCGATCAAACTCCTCGAACGCCATAACGGTTGTATGGTAGCTGATGCAGTAGGTTTAGGAAAGACTTATATTGGATTGCGCGTAATTGACTACTACCTGATTAAATTGCGCCGTCCCCGTTATGTGCCTAAAGCCTTAGTTTTGTGTCCAGCTCAGTTACGAGATTTAGTTTGGCGCAAAAAACTTGATGAATTTGGCTTAAAAGCTGATGTTATTTCTCATGAAGAAATGGGGCGCTCGGAGTTTGACCGAACGAAATACCGAAACTACGATTTGATTGTCATTGATGAATCTCACAACTTCAGAAACAGTGCTACTAATCGTTATGCTAATCTTACCAAGCTTTTGGGCGGCGGGAAACGATACAAACGAGTTTTGTTGCTAACAGCAACTCCGATTAACAATAGTCTTTTTGACCTCTACCATCAAATTCTACTCCTGACTCGAAACAATGATACTTACTATCGGGAGTGGGGAATTAATAACCTCAGAACATATTTTCAGAATTTAGTCAAGGGGAAAGACGAAATTACTACCCTACTCTTTCAGACCATGGTACGCCGTAGTCGCCAAGATGTAATCAAACGCCTGGAAGCAGGATAAGAAATCAGAATAGCAGGTCAACTGATTCGCTTTCCTAAGCGTGAACTTAAAAATTTTACTTATAACTTTGAAGAAAGTTTTGCTGGACTCTATATTGGTATTGCTGATATTATTGACCAACTCAACCTAGCTCCTTACAATATTAAATCTTACAAAAAACGTCTTGGGAAAACGGAGCAGATTGAAGTTGAGCGTAATCGTGCCCTCGTTGCTTTACAGAAAACTCTCTATTTTAAGCGGTTTGAAAGCTCTCTGATTGCTTTTGAGAATACGGTATCGAACCAAGCCCAATTCCAAACCAGGTTTTATGAACTGCTGACCCAAGAAAACAAACTACTTGATAGTAAGAACTTTCGTAAATTTCTTCTAGCAACTCAGCTTGATGATGGAGAAGATGTTCTCGTAGACATTATAGATAAGTTGGAAGACATTGATCCAGCAGGTTATGACATTGGCAAATTGACCGAAGCAATTGAAGCCGATATTCAGAAGCTTAATGAGATCCTAGAGCGCCTCCAAAAAATTCATCAGTCTGTAGAAGCAGGGAAAGACAGCGATCGCAAACTGATTGCCTTCAAAGATTTGTTACTCACCCTCAAGAACCAGAAGATTTTAGTCTTTAGTTATTTCAAAGATACTGCTACCTATATCCATGCTCAATTAAAGAACGATAAGGATTGGTGTGAAGCCGTGGGTTTTCCCACCATTGACCTGATTACTGGCAACACACCAGGGAAGCAACGGGAAATCAAAGTTAAGCGTTTTGCTCCTAAAGCCAATACAGAATCAGAAGAAGAGCGAAAAGCGATCGCCCAACACCCCATTGATATTCTCATCTGTACCGATGTTCTCTCAGAAGGTCAGAACCTGCAAGATGCTGGGATTTTAGTCAACTATGACCTACATTGGAACCCAGTACGAATGATTCAGCGGGCTGGACGAATTGATCGTTTAGGAACTGACTATGAAACACTCTATATCTATAACTGTTTTCCAGAAGAAGGATTAGAATCCCTGCTACACCTAGTCGAACGGCTTCAAAAACGGATTGCTGATATTGACAACAATGTGGGCTTAGATGCTAGTGTCTTAGGTGAAGAAATCTCTAACCGTTCTTTAGAAGAGTTGCAGAGACTCAAGCAAGCCGATAGTGAAGCCGAAAAGCAAGCGATTCTGGAAGAACTAGAGCAAGTTTCTGATTTAGTTTCTCTAGATGAAATGCGTCTGCCATTGTTGGAATTCATGCAACGGATTGGTCAAGAGGTTGTCTCAGAAATTCCCATGGGAATTCACAGCACCAAATACTTGACTATCAACGATCCACAATATCGAGAGGGTGGGGTCTTCCTGGCATTTAAAGCAAGCGATCGTCACTTCTGGTACTTTTATCCCCGTCAAGATGGGCAGATTTGTCTTGATACCAACCTACTCATAACTGATCTGAGGAAACTATTTAACTGGTTGAAGTGTCAAGAATCAGATTTCCCACCCCCTGACACCCTAGCTCCAGTATCCTTTGATCGCTCAATTTTTGATGTAGTACAAGGTGCAACTGAAAATCTACTGCAATATTTCCAACGTCACAGTACCAGTTCAAAGCTTAAGCCAAAGCTCACAGGGATTTTACAGAAAATTTATCAAGTTCTTATTCAAACTACTTTGGGGACTGAATGGACAAGTGATGAACAAGAGACTAAGGATCGGGTTTTGCAAGTTCTAGAAAATCGAGAGTTACAGAGCTATAAGCGAGAAACGAAACAACTCTGGGAGGATTATCGAAATCATCAAAATGAGAAGGACTTGCTTTACAAGCTCGATGAACTCTTGATTGAAAATGAACTTTATCAAGACTTAGATGCGCCGAATTTAGAGTCAATCCGGAAAGTCATTAAAGCTGAAGATATACAATTGGTGTGCTACGAATGGTTTTACCAAGAAACATCATAGGCTTTGTCAGGTAAGCTAGGGTTAAACTCCTTCAGCTTGGCGTGCAGGTAGCGAGTGAGGACTACTTCGCGATCGCTACTGCTTTCTCTATTGTCCTGTCCACCCTACACCTGATTGTGGATGAAAGCCGAGTGGCTCAACTGTTAATTGTGAACAGAATCGGATTTCAAAATCCGAGGGAGTTGGCTCAGAACGGTATCGGCGACTTGTTTGGGAGACTCAGCTCCAGTTAGAGTGAGATGTAAATCGGCTTGTGCATAGAGATCTTGACGGCGATCGCACAACGTCTGTAAAGTCTCCAGGGGATTGGTCGTTTTTAAAAGGGGACGAGTATCATCGGTTTTTAGGCGATCGTAGAGGATTTGTACCGGAACATCAAGCCAAACCACAATCCCATGGCGCAGATAGCCCCAATTCTCCGGTTTTAGGACAATACCACCACCCGTCGAAATCACAGAGCGCACTTGAGCAGATAATTGGGCTAGTACCTGGGTTTCGAGTTGCCGAAAGCCTTCCTCCCCCTGAGTGGCAAACAATTGGGGAATCTTAGTACCTGCCACCCGTTCAATCAACGTATCTGTATCAAAAAAACGATAATCGAGCTGTTTAGCTAAACCCTGGCCCACTGTAGTTTTACCAGCCCCCATCATACCCACGAGGAAAAGGCTACAGTGTTTAAGGGTGTTGTTCATGGCTCAAAGGATTAACAATTAACAATATAAGAATGATACAGCCAATCCTTAAACTATTATGCACAGCCATAATATTCTGCGTCGCGAAACGATTCTTAATTCAGCTGAAGTGATTTATAACGACAAAATATTACTTATTACTTTACAGCGCGTGGCACTCTAAATCCAATCTCGATCTTCTGAAGGGTTGGAGTCTTGAGTATCCCAGTCGGTTGTGTCGTTCTCTTTCTTCGGAGTAGGAGGAGAGGGTGCGGATGCTTCATAAGGGGGAATAATCACCCGGTAGTCGGCATCATAAACGGTATCCTTCGGTTTTTCGGTAGGGCGCTCTGGAGGTTTTGAGACACTACGATAAGTATTCTGGCTCTCTTGTTCTCCATTGCCCCAAGTTACTGGATTAAGGCGCTCTTCTTCCCATTCCTTGGGGGGTTTAGGGGTTTGTTCCCAATCGTCTTCTGAATCAACAGAGCGTTTAGATTTAGAAAAGAAATTCTTACCTGGAGAGCGGTTACTTTCCTTTGGAGATGAACCGCTCCGGTCACTTCGACTGCGCTCACTTCGACTGCTATCAGTGACTGGGTTCGAGGCGACGTTAGTCTTACGGGTTGAAGAGATTTCTTGCTCGCTTGTATATTCGATCACTCCATCAGAACTTTGTAAAATGATGGTAATCAGGCGAGAGCTGATGAGTCCTAGGGTAAAGGCAATAAAGAGCCAAATGCCCAGGGGCAGAGAGGGTAACTTCCCTCCCAAAAACACCACGGACATTGAGAGGGTCAGATTTTGCGCTACGGCAACAAGACCGATCCCTAGAACTCCCAATAGCACATTTTTTTGATTCATCTGCCTATTTTAACCCGCCCTGCCAACGGTTGAGAGGAACGCAATCAATACCAAATTGATCGAGTGCCCTCGCGACAACAAAATCAACTAAGTCTTCAATGGTTTGAGGGTTATGATACCAAGCAGGAATCGCGGGTACAACTTGAACCCCAATTTCAGCGAGGGTGGTTAAGTTCCGCAGGTGGATGACGCTTAAGGGAGTTTCTCTAGGAACGATCGCCAGTTTTCGTCCTTCTTTGAGCTGCACATCGGCTGCTCTTTCTAGTAAATCGGAACTTAATCCGACTGCTAGTTTAGCGACTGTGGACATACTACAGGGGATCACTAACATACCCTGAGTTCGGAAGGAGCCACTGGCGATCGCCGCCCCCACATTTTGCCAAGGATGACAGATTAATTGTCCCTTGTCCATTTCTCCGGCTTGTTCTCGCCAAAATTGACTTTGTTTTTGCCCGTCTCCAGGCATTGTAATCCCTTGTTCGGCTTGCCAAACTTGATATGTCGCTTTGGAGGCGACTAACTCAATGGTGTATTCTGCCGCTAATAGGTACTTAAGGGCGCGGATAGCATAGATGAGGCCAGAGGCTCCAGAGACCCCCAGGATTAAGGGTAAGTTCATGATTTCAAGATGGGGGATGGGGGGATATTCCAGACGCAGGGATACAGGGATGGGGGGACACTCCAGACGCTGGGAAACGGGGACGCGGAGATAGGGAGAGGAGGATGGGGAGGATAGGGAGGCTAAGACCCTATTACCCATTACCCATTACCCATTACCCATTACCCATTCCCTAGTTATAGTAATCTTCGTCTTCTTCCTCCTCATCATCAAAGCTATCGGGGCTATAGCTGCCGCCACTAATGGCGACTAAGTCAATTTGTTGACGATAGTAGTCTACACTCTTGACTTGGACTTCGACGCGATCGCCTAAGCGATAGTGATTGCGATTTTTACGCCCAATCAGCATTTGTTGACGACTTCGATATTCATACCAGTCATCTTTCAGGGAGCTGACATGCACGAGTCCTTCGACTAAGGCATCTTCGAGTTCGACAAAAAATCCATAGGATTGAACCCCGGTAATCACTCCGTGGAAGATTTCTCCGGTGTGGGATTTCATGAACTCAGCTTTTTGTAGGCCATCTAAGTCGTCTATGGCTTCTTGGGCGATGCGTTCGGCTTCACTTAGATGGGCAACCATGGCGCTAAAGTGGTCTTCTAAATCGGCTTGCGTATCTGGGGGCAGTACATTCCAGTTAATTTTGCCATGACAGCTACTGCTGGTTAAGTTTACTCCTTCTTTAGCACGAGCATTCCGGCGATCGCGACCTTGAGTAAACACTTCATGCAGAACTCGATGAATTAACAGGTCAGAATATCGATGTAAGGGAGCTGTAAAGTGGGTATACCCTTCATCCACCGCCAACCCAAAGTGAGGTTTGGGCGCAATACTATAAAAGGCTGGTTTGAGTGCCCCTAGGAGTAAATAGGTCAGCACTTTCTGGGCTGACGTGCCATCAAACTGCCCAGTAAAGTTCTGATAATCCCTCGGTTTCACCTCTTCCTCATCTTCGAGTTCTAAGCCGATCCCTAGATTAGCAGCCAGTTTAATCAGTTCATGGATTTCTTCCACATGGGGGGCTTGATGAACCCGATAGAGGGCTGGGACTTGTAGCTCTCTGAGATGTTTGGCGACCAGTTGATTGGCTAAGATCATCAGTTCCGTCACCATTCCTCTAGCCGGTAAGGAGAAGGGAACCACCAAAGCACCTAGGGAGCCTTCATCATCGTAGTGGTATTTCTGATCGGGTAAGTTCAGCTCAAAAGACCCTCGTGCTAGACGATGCTGGCGCAGTTGCTGGGTGAGGCGGTAGAGCTGTTTAACCGTTTCTCCCAGAACTGCTGGTAGGTCTTCAACGGGTTCTTCTGCCACCAGAAGAGCTTGGGTTTGTTGATAATTGAGATGATGATCTACGCTAATGACCGTGGGTTCAATCGTATATTCTTGAACTTGACCTTGACTATCGAGAATGATCAAAACCGAGAGACTACGCCGCTCTTGTCCTTGAATCAGGGCGCAGTGTTGGGTTACTTCTGGGGGTAACATGGGTAGCACTTTGTGCCCCAGATAAACGGAAACGCCCCGTTTGGCAGCCGCTTGATCGATCGCACAATTGGGGGGAATCCAATCCGAGACATCGGCAATATGAATGCCTAAGCGCCAATTCCCTCCTTCCCACGGCTCTACGCTAATCGCATCATCAAAGGTATCGGTTTGATCTGCATATTCTCCTGGTTTGATGGTGAAGGTCAAGATCGAGCGTAGGTCTTGGCGATCATCTGGCCCTATTCCTTGGGGTTGTAAGTTAGCCGCCTCTTCCAGAACCGCAGGAGAAAAAATCTTGGGAAGGTCGTGTTTGCAGCGAACAATTTCGGTATCGGCTGCTTCTTCAGCGTTGAGTCCCAGCACTTGGGTGACTTCTCCGATGGGGGGATAAGGCCCGAGGGGATAGCGCTCAATGGAGACATGCACCAAATGTTCAATGGCCGATTCTAGGGTTCCATTGTTGGGTAAGCTCAGTTCAAAGAGTAGACGGTCATCGAGGGGAACCGCTTTATAGTCCCCATCTTGCCATTTGATCCGAGCGAGAACCGAGGTAATGGCACGGTCGATAATCAGGAAAACTTCTCCTTCTGGCGATCGCCGTCTGGAGCCTTCTTTGAGGACACGCACAAAGACGCGGTCTCCATTCCAAGCAGTGGATAGATTACTTTCTCGGATATAGATATCCTCAGCTTCTTCATCATCTTGAATGGCAAAGCAAAATCCTTTACTCGAACAGCGCAGTTTCCCTTCTACCAGTCCATTTCCTGGACCCCGGCGATACCGTCCTCGGTCTTTGATCAGTATCCCCATTTTCTCTAGAGCGTCCAGAGCGATTTGTAGTTGACGTAAACTGATATCACTCGAAAGTCCCAGTTTTTTTTCTAGGACTTTAGGAGCAATCAGTTTATCATCAGTGAAATTGGAGAGCAAATTGGCGATCGTGAATTCCATGTAGCGATACGTCCTTAGTTGTCTGTGTCTTTACAGCCAGTTGGCTATCTGGATAGGGCGAGGCGGTTCATGGAGATTGAACCAGCCTAGCTCTCAAATTAGGATTAGATCGGGTTAATTTATGGGGACGATCTTAATCCAATCCTTGCCTTTAGGGTGGGGCTGTTTCTTAACAAGAGTCCGAGCGATGCAGACTCTTACCCGTATGGAAACAATTCAGCCTTGAGCTAAGGGCAACCCAATCGGGAATCAGGTAGATATTCCTATGGTCTTTTGCTAAGGTTTATCCGCACTAACGGAAATGATGAGTTGCGGATAAGAGTCTCAACTCAGACCCAAAGATTATCAGAGCACGATCAAGCCTTCTTCTGAAGAATAAGCTTGCGTTAGGGTAAACCGGAAAGAGTAGACCCGTACATTTCCCTTAACTTGCTGCCACCTGTTAACGTTTGGTGAATTGCTGGTCAATTGATCCGAGGATAAAATCGACTCTTTTGAGTTTATCATTAATCGGGATCGAGTAGATCGGCGATCGCTGATTTAATGACGCTCACCGGTCACAATATAAGCCACGCGCTGGCCAATGTTGGTTGAATGATCCGCCATACGCTCTAAATGACGAATGATTAAAACGAGCAATAAAATCGGTTCTATTTCCCCTTGAATATGGCGTTGATTGGCTAATTTTTGGTACAGATATTCATAGTCTGCATCGACCACATCATCTTTTATTTTGATCTCTAAGCCTCCCTGAGCATCAAGATTGGATAAGGCAACTAAACTCATAGCTAACATGGATTGAGTGCGATCGTACATCAGTTGCACTTCGCCAATCATGGGATGGGGAGGATAGGCAAAGAGTTTAATCGCAATCTCTCCTAAGTCTTTGGCATAGTCCCCAATGCGCTCTAAATCTTTAACTAACTGCATCATAGAACTGAGTAATCTTAAATCTTGGGTGACAGGTGATTGAAGAGCAATGGTGGTCACACAATCGAGTTCAATTTGGCGATAGAGTTGATCGATACGCTTGTCTTGGGGTTGAATCTGATTGGCTGCTTCTAGGTCTTGTTCAAATAGGGCTTGACGAGCTAGGCAGCATGAATTTTCTACTAGAGCGCCCATCCGTAGCACATCCCGCTGCAAGCTCCGAAGCTGCCGTTGAAAATAGGTTCTCGTGATTTTTGAGGTTGATGTTGGGATATCCACCAGTATCCTCGACCAACTAAATGCTGAATAATTGCCCTTGAATTCCATCAGTATAGCGATTAGCTCTGGCAATGGCTGAATTTAATTGAAGTTTAACCCAATGGCCACTTTGAGGGAATGGGGAATGGGGAATGGGGAGTGGGGGATAGGCAATAGGCAATAGGGTGCAAGCTATCCCCCTATCCTGACAAGTGAATGATTTTCATGATTGTGCATCCATAGACCCTCAGAGTGCCCTAAATTTCATAGAGTCATCTTATTCTCCGTGTCCCCGTGTCCCCGTTTCTCCGTGTCTTCCTGACTCGAATCTTAAAATCATTCCCTTGAAAGATCCTCCTATCTCTCTATCTCCCTATCCCCTATAGCTCCCACAACGTGACCAATAACAGCGATCGCCGGTGAGCTAAATCCGCTTTCTTCTACTTCATGAATAACCGTTTCTAAGGTTGCCACTAGGGTTTCTTGTTCGGGACAAGTTCCCCAACGGATCAGACTAATCGGAGTTTGGGGAGATAACTGCGCCTCGAGCAGTTGGGGGATAATCTGGGATAAATTATGAATCCCCATATAAATAACAATGGTTTCTGAACCTTGGGCGATCGCCGGCCAATTCACTTTCGGTCGATATTTGCCAACGGATTCGTGCCCAGTTACAAACGTCACGGAAGAACTATACCCCCGATGGGTTAAAGGAATACCTGCATAGGCTGGAGCGGCAATTCCGGAAGTAATACCGGGCACCACCTCTACTGGAATTCCCTCAGCGAGCAGATCGGCCATTTCTTCCCCACCGCGCCCAAAGATAAAGGGATCTCCACCTTTGAGACGAACGACGATCGCCTGATTTTGAGCTTCTTCAATTAAAATTTGGGTAATTTCATCCTGCTTGAGTGAATGTCTTCCGCGTCGTTTTCCCCCATGGATTTTTTTCGCCTTCGGGTTAATCATCTCTACAATGGGAGGACTGACCAAGGCATCATAAACGACCACATCGGCCATCTGAAGCAGGTCTTTTCCTTTGAGCGTCATTAATCCGGGATCGCCAGGCCCTGCACCAACAAGATAGACTTTACCGAGGGGAGAGGATGAAGAGGTCATAGGGGTTCGGTTGGGTTATGTAAACTTTAGATTAGGGTGGAAAGAGAGGAAGATACTGTTAAATCCAGTACCATTTGGGCTAAATGGGGATTTTGATTGAGGGGAGAGCGGAAGATATAGTCCAACTGAGGATCGGCAGCTTGTTTTGCAGCTAGGGTTTCGGCGATCGCATCAGTAATATAGCCAGGAAAGAGGAAATAGGGCAACACTCCAATCCGACGATATCCCAAATCCATTAATTGGCTGAGTCTCCAATCTAAGGATGGCATCACTGACCAATAGGCATCAAGAACTCCCAATTGATGGGCTAGGGTTTCGACGGGTTGATTGCCACCAGGTCGGCGACTACCATGGGCCATAACGATCCAAATCTCGCGATCGGTGGTCTTGATTTCTCCTGCTAATCGGTTGTGCAGTTGGGGATGACTTCCTAAATAGGGACAGATCTCTAAAGTCATCTTTTCTCCCAAGAGGGTTTGCGCCTGCTGTACTTGAGCTGGAATGTCTTCTATGACATGCACTCCAGGAAGTAGAAATAGGGGAATGATTTGTAGATAATCGATATGTTCTGCCAACAGGCGATCGCCAAACTGTTGAATTTGTTCAGCTAACGTTAGTTCACCCAACTCTAGAGTTGCCGTTTCTACTCGAGTGGGGCGACTATGTTGGCACTCTAAACAGGTACGAACCTGTTGCGCCAAGTCCAAAACACCCTGATGGGGACGAGGGTCTCGGCTGCCGTGAATGACTAATAATTTACCACAAGAATAAGTCAAGGTTGAATGGCCAATATAGGGGTTTGAAAACCAGTGTACAGCTTAGTTTAGAACGTGTCATAGTGGCTCTAAGTTTTTGAGAACAGATAGTTTTCTAAAAATGGGAGTAGCATGGGTAGGGTGTAAACCTGGATGCGATCGCCATGTTGAAAACGAATACGATCATTTCTCTACTTTTAGTCTTTGTACCTATCTCCATTGCCGGCCACTTTCTGGGCTGGGGATCGACAACCATCTTTATTACTTCTGCTTTGGCCATTATTCCCTTAGCGGCTTGGATGGGAACGGCAACCGAAGAAATTGCCGTGGTGCTGGGCCCCAATTTGGGGGGCTTGATGAACGCTACTTTCGGTAATGCTACTGAATTGATTATTGGTCTAGTTGCCTTAAATGCTGGCTTAGTCGATGTGGTGAAAGCTAGTATCACCGGCTCCATTATCAGTAACTTGCTGCTGGTAATGGGGTTTGCCATGTTTTTAGGCGGTATTCGTTATAAGGAACAAAACTTTACCTCAGTGGTAGCGCGTCTGAATGCCTCAGCCATGAATTTGGCGGTAATTGCCATCTTGGTTCCCACCGCCGTCGATGTCACCTCTGATGGGATTGCGGAAGAAACCATGCAAACGTTATCGGGGGCAGTATCCATCGTTTTAATTGTGGTTTATTTACTCACATTGCTCTTTTCCATGAAAACCCATTCCTATCTCTATGATGTGGGCTTGGCAGAAAATGAGGAGGAAGGCGAAGAAGAAACCCATGAACAGCCCAATATCACCTTGTGGTCTCTAGTACTGCTGGCAGCAACTCTGGTGGTTGCCGTAGAATCAGAGCTATTAGTGGCTTCTTTGGAAGAAGCCACTTCTTATTTAGGCTTAACCGCTCTATTTACCGGGGTTATTCTAGTTCCCATTATTGGTAATGCGGCTGAACATGCCACCGCAGTGACTGTGGCGATGAAAAATAAAATGGAACTGTCGGTTTCTGTAGCGATGGGTTCGAGTTTGCAGATTGCCCTGTTTGTAGCGCCCGTTTTGGTCTTAGCTGGAGTATTCTTTCACCAACCCATGGATCTCGATTTCAATCCCTTCGAGTTAGTCGCCGTGGTTGTCGCTGTTCTGTTGGCTAACTCGGTTAGTTCCGATGGTCGTTCTGATTGGTTGGAAGGCTCTCTGTTACTGGCAACCTATGTAGTTTTAGGGCTAGCGTTCTTCTTCCATCCGGCGATCGAAGGATTAGGGTAATATCAAGTTCATTGAATAAATTATAAATTGCCTAACTGGACTTGATAGGATCTCTCCTTAAGAGACAAGGGGCTTACCTTAAGAGAGCAGTTACTCTAAGCTCCTTGTTACAGGCGAAAGTATGGTTTGAATACAATAGACATCTCCTAAAACTTCGTTTTTTAAACGACAGCATTAAGGTTTCAGCCTAATTCTAGGAGATGTCTAATGAAAATGTTGAACTTTATTAATTTTAAAGTATCGCCTCAAAGCTAACGAAAAACGCCCAGCCATTAAAATTGTAAAAAGAGATGGGGAGATTCCCGCCGTGAAATGCTATGACGGGCAAATTAATCAAGTGTTTATGAATGGGTTGGCTAATGCGCTCGATGCTCTGGATGAAAGTCATGCTGGAAAAACATTTGAAGAAATCAAAAAAGCTCCCAATCGCATTACGATTGAAACGAAATTAAGCGAAGATGATAAGAGTATTATAGCGGTTCTCTCTTCTATGAGGTACAGCTTGAAGGCTAATCCCTCTTCTGTCACTTTCCAAAAAAGGGGGGTGAAACCCTGATTCTTTCCTTGGAGTTCGCGGGCTGTAATGACGGAAATTCCTCAGAATTTCCAAGAGTGGAAGAAGAGGGATAAGTTGGGAGATTGGTTCAGCTTAGAAGGTGTAGACTTTGTCCTCCGTCAAAAGAAAGACGCTTTCATTGCCGAAAATTTGGGAATGCATAAGTCATTAGAAGAGTTGGAAATCAGACCGGGAATGAAACGCGATCTCCAACCTATTAACCCAACTTGTGTTCACCCACGACTTCTTGAGGGCCAACAATCGACAAACAGCCAGAAGTAAGATAAGTTTGAGAAATAGCCTGGGCTTGGTTAATGGTCACTTGAGCAATCGTTTCTTGAAAGTGGTCATCAAATTCTATTCCTAACCCAATGGTTTCATACCATCCCAAAATTTGGGCAATCTGGGAATTGGTTTGTTTGCCTAATGCATATTGCCCCAGCAGTTTATTTTTACTCGTACTCAAGTCATCTAAGGTTAGGAACGTTTCACTTAAGCGCTCGACTTCTTCTTGTAGGGAAGTAATGGCAATTCCCGTATTACTCGGAGCAGTTCCCATATACACAACAAATTGGGATAAATCTTGACGAGTGGGATAAAAGGCGGAAACATCATAGGCTAATCCCCGTTTTTCCCGCAACTCCACAAACAAGCGGCTCGATAAGCCATTACCTAAATAAGTATTGAGCAATTTCAACACGGCATAATCTGGACTCTTGACTGGTGCGCCTGGATAGCCGACCATAACGATGGATTGTTGGGTGTCCTGGGGTTGAATGACAGGAGATATTCTAGACATCCGATCTAGATTCAAGGGTGGAAAAGGCGCTTGAGGGATGGGTTTTTCTGGGACTTCCCAATCGCCTAAGATCTCCTCAACTAGAGAAACAGCTTCTGATACATTAATCCGTCCACAGATGCTAATGACTAAGTTATCGGGACGAAAATAGGCTTTATGGAAGGCTTGTAAATCGTTTTGGGTAATGCGCTCAACACTTTCTAGGGTTCCCAGGGTGGATTTTCCGTAGGGATGATCCCCATACATGGCTTCACGCAAGCCTTTGAAGGCTAAGGAAAACGGTTGTTCTTGGGATTGGCGAATGCTTTGTAAAACCAGGCGCTTTTCTAATTGTATTTGCTCTAGGGGAAAAGTGGGCGATCGCATCAACTGGGCGACTAACTTAAATAAGGGCACAAAATCCCCAGAAACTGTTTTCAGACTCATGAGAAAATAATCTGCGGCTGCATCTGCACCACAGCTTGCTCCCACCGATTCAATTTGTTCGGCAATATCTGACCAAGAAAAGTCTGGGGTTCCTTTGGTGAGCAGGGAGGCGACTAAGTTAGCGATACCTGCTTTTTCCGGAGGATCGCAACTGCATCCAGAGCGCAAAAACCAACGACTCGAAACAATATCGGCGATCGCATTTTCCACCACTAACAGCACAATACCATTGCTCAGTTGCAAGCGAGAGGCTCGATTCGATTGAAGTGAAGAGAGAAGAGTAACTGTCATGTCAATTAAAAATTAAAAATCATGGGTAATGGGCGATCTCCGAGTCCCCCTATCCCCCCATTCCCCCACTCCCCGATCGCCACAACGGTTTCAACTGGGTGACAACATAGCGATCGGGGTGTAAATATTCTCCAGCTACACGCTGAATTTCTTCGGCAGTTAGAGATCGTACCCGATGGGGATAACTCACCGCTTGCCTGGCTTGAGCGACGGTATTGTAATATCCATATAATCCGGCCAATTGACTAGGGGTTTCCGTAGAGAAGGCATAATCATTACACAGTTGACGCTGGCACGATCGCAATTCAGTCTCCAAGATGGGGGTTGTGCGGAGGGTATCCAGGCGATCGCGAATCAAAAATTCTACATCGTTCAGATATTTCGGCTCTAGCCAAGCTGTAATTGTAAACAGGCTAGAATCCTGTTGCAGAGAAAAGTCACTGCCAACCCCATAAGCTAAACCCTGTTCTTGTTGTAATTCTCTCACGAGACGGGAAGTCCGTCCACTGGCTAAAAGTACGGAAATTAAATCCAGAGCATAAGCGTCACTGAGGCGATCGACTCCTGGCCCTAGCCATGCCATCATTAATCTGGCTTCTTCTAAGCGAGGGTACTTGAATTCCTTTCTGCGAATCGTTTCTAGAGGAAAAATCAAAGGCACTTTTCGGTTTTTTTTGCCATTGTCTGGGGTGAGATGGTGCGGCGATAATGCGACCCATTGCTTGTGCGATCGCCCTTTTTTCTCACTGCTCCTTTCTTTTTTAAACCCCACAAAACTTTTACTGACTAAATGAATCGCTTCAGTTTCAGTAATATCTCCAACTAACACCACAGTCATATTCTCGGGTTGGTAACACTGCTGATGGAATGACTGCATTTGTTGCGGAGTATGGGTTAAGACTTGCGCTTGCGTTCCCAGTACAGACCGTCCATAAGGATGATCGGGATATAAATTTTCCAGTAACGAAGAAAATCCTAGCCAGTCTGGATCGTCCTGGACTTGTCTTATTTCTGACATCACCACTTCTCGTTCTTGCAAAAATTCCTCCTCCGGAATCGCCGGATGGAGTAAAATTTGGGCTAAATAGGGTAAGGTATCAGCCAGATGATGAACAGCGGTATTAATATAGAAATGAGCATAATCATAACTGGTGGCCGCATTACTGACACCACCTCGATTTTCGATGACTTGGTCAAATATCCCAGGGCCAATGCGAGCTGTTCCTTTGAACACCATATGTTCCAGGAAGTGGGCGAGTCCAGGTGCGTCTTCTGGCTCTTGCATTGCCCCTGCTTTTACCCACACATCCGCAACCACTGCGGGGGTGGCTGACATTTGCTGATGGATCAGGGTTAAGCCACTGTCTAGTTTTAGGGTGCGAGCCGGAAAATGGGGGAGTGACAATAATTGTGCCAAGGGTTTGACAGGTTAGATTATTTCCTCACGGAATATTACACGCTTTTTTGTTAGTTTTTTGTAGTTTAGAATACAAATTTGGTTCTCTCATAAATTTAGGCTATAGTCAATTAATAGAAATGCCCTTTAAATTCAGATGCGTCCATGTTGCCGCGCAGAAGATCAGCGGCCTTGAATAGAAAGGTTTCTAGCTGGGAGAGGGTAATCTTTTCGCGTTGCAATTGAACTGACTCAGGGCTTGGGCGTAGTCGTTGACTGGCCTCATTTTAGAGGATTTAAGGCCGGTTTTCTTTGTTCACTTTCCAATTGTTGAGCTAGGTAGACGGGTGTTTCCTTATGATTCTCTCGCCCCTAGACCAGGCGATCGCTATCCAGCAAGGAAGCTACAATGTACTTGCTTCTGCTGATGAGATTGATTGCACCACAGTATGCTCTAGCGATCGCCTCCCTTGTAGTGAGTAGGCGTGTTTGGCGTTGGTCAATGTGGTATCTGAGAAAAGAAACAGAACAATGGAATTAGGACAGAGAATGATTAAATATCAACCTCCCCTATATTTCAATGATGGTTTAATCCAAACCCTCGCCACAGAATACTGGTATGGAAAAACCTGGCAACGGTGGGGCGATCATGTTCCTTGGTTAAGTCACCTGCCCCAAATCTCTGCTTGGCAAGAACAGATATTTACTGGTGCTGAAGGGGTTCCCCTCTGGGGATTATGGAGTTGTCCTACCCATGCCAAAGGCACGATCATCTTCAATACAGGTCTCAATGGAATTGTCAAAAAAGCCTGGTATGCTAACTTGTTTGCTCGCAAAGCTTACAACCGCAATTTTGCAATTCTTCTGTATGATTGGCGAGGCCACGGAAAAACGGCAGAACTTTCTCCCGTTCCTTCCTCCTACGGCTGGCGAGAAGGACAAGACCAAATCCATCTGGCAGAACAACTGACAAAAATGGGTTACCCAGCCCCAGTTATTCTCGCTGGTGTCTCAATGGGAGGACAATTAGCATTATGGGGATTGAAAGCGGCAATGGAAACAAAGTGTTCCAAAATATGTGGTGCAGCAACTCTCTCAACCCACCTAGAGTCTAACCTTTCTCTGGTTCATTTACGAAAAACATCAATCGGTAGAAAGATTGAGCAGAGTTTTGTTCGTAACTTCCGCGCTGAAGGGGAAAAACGCCGAGAACTTTTTCCCCATACCTTAAAACCAGGTGCTGTAGAACGCATCACTTCAATCGATAATTATGATCGGGAAATGGTTATTGACTACTACGGATTTAACAGCATTTTTGAATATTATCACCAAACTAGCGCTCTTTACTTTTTAGATCAGTTGGCTCTTCCTTATCTAATTATTTATTCCCAAAATGACCCTCTCTTTGAACCCAGCATATGGCCGCAGATGAAACAGCGAATGGCTCAAAATAGAAATGCTCATCTAATCCTAACAAAAAAAGGTGGGCATATCAGCCACATTAGTAAAACAAATGATTTAGAAGATCATTTTTGGGGGATGAATCGATTACTAGATTTTTGTGAAACCCTAGTTGATTGTCAACCCTGAGTTGAATAAGAGATGAAAGCTAAAGAATTGATCAAGTTATATTCATTAGGAAGAAGAAATTTTCAGGGCATTAATCTGGTGGGTCAATCCCTAGCCAGCCAAGGGTTACCTGATATAAATTTGAATGGTGCTAATATTCGTAGTACAAATTTCAAAGAAGCAAGATTAGATAATGCTCAGTTTTGTAAGGTTGAGGCAGGACAATCATATAGTTGGATTATTGGTCTCACCATTTTTTCGATTACTCTAGCAGCAATAGCCACGATTGCTGCTATACAGTCAGGAATTACGATAGTGAGTACAGCCACTAATAGATTTACAGATGAGTTTACGTTGATTCCATCAGTCATTATTGTAATCTCCCTAAGTGTTTTTACAATAATGACGCTCTCTTCCGGAATACTTATAGGAGGTGTAGCAACAACTATTACAATTTCTACATTAGTCCCATTAAGTAATTTATTTCAACCAATTCTTGCAGGTACTGGTGCAGTAGCTCTTGCTGTTGCTTGGTTTTTAGTGGGCAACATAACGATGTCAGCTTCTGTAGCAATTAGTCTTCTAATCGATCGATCTAGACCCTTAAGGATACTGACTGCTGTAATGAGTTCGATATCTGGATTGATATTCAGTTTTGTTGTTTGGTCTATTGCTCAAACTGTTACAGAATCAGGGGATGGAGCGATCGCGAAAGCTCTTACAATTACGGCAACGAATCAACCATTACTAGGTCAACTATCTGCTATTCTTATATCAGGTCTAATTTTGGGACTTGGTGGCTACATTGGTCAAAAGACAATAGCTGAAGACCAGCGATTTACATTGATTAGAAGTTTGGCAGCAACAATGGCCGCATTAGGAGGTACAAATTTTAGTCAAGCCGAGTTATCAAATGCGAATTTAACAGGATCTGTACTGAGAAACTGTAATTTTAGACAAGCAAAAATCGATCGTACTTGCTGGTTAGAAGTTAAACATCTCAATACATCACTCGTCGGTTCTAGTTATTTAGACAATCCAAAAATTAGAAATTTGTTGTTGACAGGCCAAGGCAGAAGTGAAAACTTCGATCGCATGAATTTACAGGGTCTGAATCTATGCAACTTAGAACTTCATGAGGCAAGCTTTATTGGTGCAGACTTAAGTAATACATGGTTGAGATATGCTAACTTATCTGATGCCAAACTAGTCCAAGCAGACTTAGATAAAACTGACTTAACAGGTGCTTGTTTGACCGGAGCATACATTCAAGATTGGGGAATAACTGTTGACACTAAGCTAGATAATATTCAGTGTCAATATATTTATATGAGACTCCCAACACCCGATAATCGCGATTGTTTCCGTAAACCGGACAATCGAGAGGAGTATTTTAAAGATGGAGATTTTGCTGATTTCATTGCTCCGTTAGTCAGAACTTTAGATCTATATCACAACCAGCAAGTCGATCCCCGTGCCGTAGCATTTGCCTTTCAAAAGTTAATAGAAAACCATCCTGAATCGGACATTGAACTACTGGCAATGGAGAGAAAAGGAGAAGGCAAATTGCTATTAAGAGCAAAAACAAGTGAAGGGGTTGATTTCTCCAGGTTAAGCCAAGAATATTTTCGGGATTATAATTTACTCAAATCTCTACCTCATAACGATCCGAGGGTTTTAATAGACATCCCTAATGAGAGAGTTAAGAGCATCGAAAGTATGATTCAAGGAGTTTATGGAAGTTTAGAGTCAACCAACGCTGATTTGGAAAAGGCAATTATGATAATTGAATCTTCTAATGAGTTCAGCTTAAATCGATTAAGTCAATTAATCTTAGAACTTCAACAATTGATTATTAATCTAGACCTATCAGAGTCTGACCAAATAGAAGCAATAATTCAATTGAGAGAAATATTAGACTGTGCCATTTTGGGGAAAGTACATTTTGTTAGGAAAGTGAGAAAATCTGTTCAATGGTTAAGAGGGATATTTCTAGAGGTGCAATCTCAATCTGAATTATCACCTAAAGCGATCGAGATATTGGAAGATATTGATGCTTACTTTAATTTAAAATAATTACAGCTATTTATTAAATGTGTTTAGCTATATGTTCGATCGTTTTAAATTAAAGATAATATGAATTACAACTTCAGTGGTGCTAATCTCCAGGGCAAATCCTTCGTAGATCGAAAGTTAGAAGGTAGTAATTTTAGTCATGCAGACCTACGTGGTGCAAACTTCAAAAATGCAAAACTCAATGGAGCTGACTTTAGCCATGTTATTTGTGGACTGCCAAATCATTGGATTATTTTCTGGCTATTCACTTCAGTTGCGACAGCAATATTAGCAGGTCTTGTGAGTGGTTTAACAGGTACGATCGCAGCAGGCATGTTGCAACCTTACTTTATTAACTTTGAAGATTACCGTCTAATATCTGGCGTTATTGCTTGGTTAGTTTTGGTAACGTTCTCTGTGGTTACAGTATGGCGAGGATATATTCCAGGAATTCTCACATTAGCTGCTAGTGTTGTCACTGTGCTGTCCATTGTCGGTACAGCTCTGAGAATACTACCAGGGGTTGGAGCCACTGCCCTAGTTTCTGCATTAATCGTAGTTGCCAGCTTGTTGCAGGCGATCGCTACAGGAGTTGGGGCTGTGGTTACAAATTCTAAGTATGCTACCCATATTAGTTTTAGTTTAGGAAGTTTGGGCTGCTTTGTTGGCTTTGGAGCCATCCAGCAACTGGTTAGATATTCATCCAATATTATAGAAAATAGCAATGATTTAGATACTGTAGTATCTGAACTCCGTCAGCAGTTTGGCGCACTTAACCTTTCTCGAGCAATAGTTGCTACGGTCATTGAAAGTGAAAGAGGGTGGGCGATCTTACTTGCTGCTCTAATATTAACGATTTTAATTGTTTTAGGTAACTACATAGGTAGGCAAGCGGTTTGTGGATCGACAAAATTTTCCGTTGTTCGACAATTGATTTTATCAATTTCATCATTAGGCGGAACTAGCTTCCAATGTAGTGACTTAACGGGTGTTAACTTTTCTTATGCACAGCTTAAGAATTCTTGGTTTACTCAGTCCACTATAGTCCATACAAACTGGACTAATGCTAAAGAATTAGAATATGCTGTTGTCGGTGAAAGTTATTTGAATGTTCCTATAATTTTACAGTTGCTTGTTACTCGAAATGGGGAAGATAAAAATTTTGAACGAATGTCTTTGAGGGGTGTTAACCTAATCGGTGCTAATCTTAGAAAGGCAAATTTTATTGGTGCTGATTTGGGATACACCTTGTTACAGGGTGCTGACCTATCTCTTGCCAAGCTTGTGCAAACTCAACTCGATCGAGCTGACTTAACAGGTGCTTGTTTGACCGGTGCTTTTATTCAAGACTGGCGTATTAGTGCTGAAACCAAGTTAGATAATATAAGATGTGAATTTATCTTTACTCATTTACCAACTGAGGATAACCCGGATACAGGGCGTAAACCCGATAATCGTAACGACAGATTTGAACCCGGCGATTTTGCTGATTTTATCACTCCTCTCAAAGAGACTCTCGATCTTTACCATCGTCAGGATATTGATCCACGGGCAATTGCAATTTCACTAGATCAATTAATGGATAATCATCCAGAAGCAAACATTGAAATTGTTTCAATCGAACGGCGAGGTAAAAATCAAGATCACCTTCTTATAAGAGCAAAAGTGGCAAACGGTACTGACCGATCGCCACTTCATGCCGAATACTTTAGAGAGTACAAACGTCTTCAATCTTCTCCAGATCAGAAGCTTTTATCGATACTTGCTGATAAAGATCGTCAAATTCAGGTATTCATGGGAATGATCGCAACAACTTTTAAAGATTCCCAAGTGCTGGAGAATAAAATTTATGTAGGTAAACGAGTAATGCTGAAGATTGGAGCAGGCAATTTTGAGACAGGCTTTCCTCTGATCTTGCAAGTTGGTGATTATGCTGCACTGCCTTCCAATGAGATGCCTGGTCAGCTTCCCCCTTCTGCGGAGTTACCTACTGCATTATTAACCTGGCAAGATACTTACCGCACCGTCGGACAAAATTTGAGGTTAGGTGGCCGGAGAAAACAAATTCCTAACACTTCATTTCAGCGAGAATTAGATGAATCTGCTCAGAGATTATCACAAGCTATCAATGAATGGCTAAATTCAGAAGCATTTCTTCCAGTTCGAGAAAAATTACAGGCCCAGCTCCCCTATAACTATGAGATTCGAGTCTTGATTCAAACTGAAGATCCTCTACTGCGGCAACTGCCTTGGCAGCTATGGAACTGGTTTGAAAAATATGAAAAGGCTGAAGTTGCTCTGAGTACGACAGCCTACGATCTCGTTGAAAAATCTCCCAATACAAGGCATAATGTTCGAGTGTTAATTGTTCTTGGTAACTCTGAAGGTATCGATCTTGAGCGAGACCGGCGGTTACTAGAAGGCATTGAAACCGCAGAGACTGTTTGCTTAGTTGAACCTCAGCAATCTGAATTAGAGGAAACCCTGCAAGATATCAGAGGATGGGATATTCTCTTTTTTGCCGGACACAGCGAAAGTCAAGGAGATACGGGATGTATCTACATTAATTCAACCGACAGTTTAACGATTGAACAGTTGCAAGATGCACTGCAAATAGGAATTGAGCAAGGTCTAAAGTTAGCCATCTTTAACTCCTGTGATGGTTTGGGTTTAGCTCAACAATTAGCCAGATTACAGATCCCGCAAATTATTGTGATGCGAGAGCCAGTACCCGATGTTGTTGCTCATAAATTCCTGCAATATTTTATGGATACGTTTGCTCAGGGTGAATCTCTTTACTTATCGGTTCGCCAAGCAAGAGAAAAGTTAAGGGAATTAGACAATCAATTTTTCTGTGCCAGTTGGTTACCTATAATTTGTCAAAATCCTGCTGAAATTCCTTGGACTTGGCAGGATATTCGAGGTGTTGGTCAACCTAGAGTTACAGAGCTATTGGAACAACTACAGGCTACGGTCCTCTACGATCCATCTCTAGATGATGAAGATCGTGTAGAAGCCTTAGACAAGCTTCAAATGCTGGCATCTGCGGGACAAAATCTTCAAGAGGAACAAGCTCAGAAGTTGGCGATAAATGCAGTCCGACAATTGCTAGGAATGATGGTGGAATTATCTGAAAATAGTCCCACCTTTCTAGCATTGAACCGAATGTTACCAGAGATTGTACAACTCTTGCAGGAGAACCTTGCGGAAGACTAGATGATAAACGTTTCAGCGATCCTGTCCTCTTGATACTTGAGACTGACTGTAAATTCTTCTCCAGGAGAGCCATAAAGTTCTAGAGGCAAGCAAATATCATCAGCGAGAGCTACTTTTTCTAGATATTCTGATGAAGATGAGTCTCTGGGGACTTTATTGCCATTGCTGTCTAACACCACTAATTCTAAGCCTTCAGGTAAGTTGGTTGGTTCTTCTCCTTGTTGTTTAACTTGTAGAAATATATCGATTTGATCGGATTGTGCTTGGCTCAATTTAAGAGCGACTAGAAGTACAAGGGGATAACTGCCAAGTTGGATAGCTTTGGTTTGTGCGATCGCCGCTTCTGGGTGTTCTGGTGCAATTTGACCCAAACTCATTGCCATTTGCCAACAAGCCTCGCTATCCTCTTCTTGCCGAATTTGCTCAACTAGAGCCTCTAGAATACCAGAATCTTCATCAGTGCATTGCCCTAAATAAAAAGCAGCCAAGCGACGAATGTGTTCAGAACGATTAGCCAACAGTAACTTAAGAGCTTCTAGAGCTACTGCATTCTCAGGGTCTCGATCGATTATTTTTCCAATAACCGCCAATTTCACTCGATCTGATGCAGCTTGCTGAAGAAGTTCCTCCAAATCTGTTCGATTAGCTGGCGAATCTGGGCTGGAAGTAAGTTCGTTCAGCCGAGCTTGAGTTGGACTGCGGTAGGCAGAAGCCAGGGGAGAATAAAGATTGAGCAAAGTAACTAGAGTCCCTTGAGCCATTCTCCAACCATCCCTGAAGAGAGAACCCTTGAGCCACTGGCCAAGATTGTGAGGTTGAGAGTTAAGGTTGGGAATTTCTGGTAACAGTCCGACTTGAGCAACAGGAAAACCGAGCATCTGCTCCAGCTTGCCAGATTGCCAGAGAGCTTGCAGTTTCTCATAGGCACGATTGTCGCCTTGGAAGACCAAAGCCGTTGAATTGACATTAGAGTTAGAGTTGAGGTCAGACATAAACGTAATTTATTCCTTAATTTCCAGTGATTTAAGAAAGCAGATAAATTTTCCAGGTAACATTTTTTCTAGAAGTTTTACAGCCTCTTCAAGCTGCTGTCGGCTTAGGGTAACCCCAGGGGGGATTTGTAACATAATATTAAGGATCTGGCTATCTTTATCTTCTAGAGACTGAGATGTTTGTTTCTCAAATCCTGCTGCTTTGAGACAAGCGATTAAGTGTTTACTACTAGGTAATCTCTCCTGCTGTGAATCAAGATTAAGAATTTCTTTAAGCACGTCACGTATAAACCTAGATGCTGTATCACTCGTGATGGTTTTAGATTTTTGATGAATCTCTTTCTGACCAAAATCTTCTGCAAGCTTTGGGTTGCGCTTATATCTACGACGAAACGCCATTTCGTATCCAGTATATCCACAAATTAAGCAACCCAAGTATTCTTGCTCGGCTTTAGATAAAGGTTTGCCCTTAATCTTCTGCATGTGTTCGATAAGTGCATCGAGATCTAAGGTCGGTTGTGCATTAATGGCTTCTTGACAGGCAGAAAGCATAAGACTAGGTTTTGTATGAGCTTGCACTCTGATTGAACTGAAACTCAGTATACCCGTAATTATAACCTATGAAAACTGGGTTTATTTCTACAAAACACCCATGAGATATGCGTAGATAAATCAATTGGGATGTGATTGAATTGCGGTATCCAACTTAAGCTACAGCTCAGAAATACTTTGGACATCTGTAATTCCAACCTACAAAAACTAGGTTGGCTTCCAAAAAATACCAATGAGATATGAGTGGATAAACTAATTGGTATTTGATTAAATCACAGTATCCAACTTCCAACTAGAGCTAAAGCTCAGAATTGTTTTGGATACTCTGAGATATGAGGAATTTTCATTATGACTGACAATACTCCAAGCACAGCACGAGATTTAGGAAATTTGAGTACATCTCGACAATTCAATGACTTTGTAGGGCCAAGTGACCCGAATGACTACTATCGCTTTAACCTGGAATCAAATAGCAGTTTTGATTTAAAAATTGATGGAGGAAATTATAATCTTGGGCTATATCGAGATGCTAACAACAATGGACAGACAGATGCTGGGGAGAGGATCGTCTCTCTAGAAAATGGGTCTCTGACATCTAGTGGATTGAGCACTTCACTGAGTAATAGCAATAGTAGCATTAACGGCGTGCAGACTTCTCGAAAAACACTCAATCTCGCGGGAAATTTAGGAGAAGGAAATTACTATCTGCAAGTGTATTCGTCTGGTAGTAATGCATCATACCAACTTAATCTTGGTGCTGAAGCAACACCAGGTTCTGGAGGTACAAACAATATTCATGGGACTGATGGGGACGATCTTCTCAATGGAACTGCTGGTAATGATACAATCTTTGGCTATAAAGGTAATGATACAATTAATGCTGGTAGTGGAACCGATCGTATAGATGCCGGTGATGGTAATAACGTTATAACTGTTGGCAATGGAGTCAGTTTTATAGATGCCGGTAATGGTAATAACATTATAACGGTCGGCGATGGAGTCACGTTTATAGATGCCGGTGATGGTAATAACATTATAACGGTTGGACATGGAGTAAAGTCTATAGATACAGGTAATGGTAATGACGTGATAACGGTTGGCAATGGAGTCAATTCTATAGACACAGGTGATGGTGACGACACAATAAATATTGGCGACGGATTCAATTCCCAAAATTCCGTAAATGGTGGAACTGGATATGACCTAGCAATCTATGACGGAAATTACAATGACTACTCCATTACTATTGATGGAACAATGGTCACGGTAACCGGTTCATTAGGAACAGATACCCTAGAAAATATTGAAACGCTGCAATTTTCAGATAGAACCGTTGATACGTTACAAAATAACGGTTCAAATGGAACTGACAATACTCTCAACACGGCACTCGATCTTGGTACTCTTGATGGATCGAGGGTTTTTAACGATCTGGTCGGCTCAACTGACTCGGATGATTATTATCGTTTCGATCTTGATACAACCAAGGATTTCAACCTAACCATTGAAGGCGGTCAGTATGGTTTTGAGTTCTACCGCGATGTGAATAACAATGGGCAGATCGATGCGGGAGAAACATTGCTATCTTCCGATGTCAATGGCAATACCATCACTAATAGTAGTGGACTGAGCGCAAGTGTTGTCATTAATGGGAGTCAGAATAGCAATACTAATAATAGTGGCATTGTTAACTCTTCAGTCAGCCAAAACGTTAACCTCAACAATAGTCAGAGTGGTGGAGGTTCTCTGGTTAATCACCAGAGTCAAATTCAAGTTGGTGCGAATCAGATTGTTGGCAACAATAATGGCGGAATAAACTATTCTGTCACCCAGAATCAAAATCAGAATAACAATCAAAATAGTGGAGGGTCTAGCAGTCAGACGGTTACCCAGACTCAAACTCAGACTACTGGAGGAGTAAATGTTATTGTTGGTGGAAACAATGCCTCTACTTACAATAAAACGGTGACCCTTTCTGGTGATTTGGAGGCGGGAGATTATTATCTGCGAGTCTATTCATCGGGTACCGATGCATCCTACCAGCTTAATCTTAATGCCGAGGGAATAGAACCGGTCACCCCTGCTAACCCTGCTGCTCTTGAAAGCCAAGACACCACCTGGACAGTTGCTGCTACGGCTGACTTCAACGCTGACAACAAAGATGATGTTCTTTGGCGCAATAGTTCTGGAGATAACCAACTCTGGATAATGGACGGTAACACTGTCTCCTCTACCGTTGACCTGAGTAACTCGACTCTAGAGCTA